>JBAVTI010000425.1:0-1500 GCA_049696055.1 Paracoccaceae bacterium
TGCTGCCTGAACAAGATCGAATTTGAAGACGACGGCGAAGTGGCCTTCACCCGCATCGCCTGCAAGCTGCTTGATGGCGAAACTTGCCGCTGCAAAAGCTATGACAACCGCCGCGATTTCGTGCCCGATTGCGTTCAGCTTTCCCCCAAATCCCTGCCCGAAATCGTCTATTGGATTCCGCGCACTTGCGCCTATCGCCTTCTGTACGAAGGGAAAAAGCTGCACGACTGGCACCCGCTGATCTCTGGCGATCCGGATTCGGTTCACAAGGCCCATGCCTCGGTGCAAGGCTGGACAGTGTCCGAAACCCAAGTGCCCGAAGACGATTGGGAAGACTATATCATCGCGGAGAAACCCTGATGTTTTTCGCCTCTGACAACGGTTCCGGCGTGCCCCCACAAGTGCTGGCCGCCCTTGGCCGCGCCAACCAAGGCTACGCCAAATCCTATGGCGCCGATGCGATCATGGACCGGGTTCGCGCCCAGATTCGCACCGTGTTTGATGCCCCCGAGGCCGAAGTGCATCTGGTGCCGACCGGGTCGGCCGCCAACGCTCTGTCGCTGGCGATCTATTGCCAACCTTGGTCTGCGGTGTTTTGCCACCGCCACGCCCATATCCAGGAAGACGAATGTGGCGCGCCGGAATTTTACACCAACGGCGCGAAACTGGCTCTGGTGGAAGGCGCGCATGGCAAGATGACACCCGACACCTTGGCCAAAGTGCTCGATATCACAGGTGAAAGCGGCGTCCACGGTGTGCAGCGCGGCATCCTGTCGATCACCAACGTCACCGAGGCGGGCACCGTTTACACTCCCGCCGAAGTGGCCGCCCTGACCGCCCTTGCGCGGGCCAAGGGCCTGCCCAGCCATATGGATGGCGCGCGTTTTGCCAATGCCTTGGTTGCAACCGGGGCCAGCCCTGCCGACATGACGTGGCGGGCAGGCATCGACGTTCTGTCGTTTGGCGGCACCAAAAACGGCCTGATGGGCGTCGAGGCCGTGGTGATGTTTGATCCCAAAAAAGCGTGGGAGTTTGAGTTGCGGCGCAAGCGCGGCGGACATCTTTTCTCAAAGAACCGCTTCCTTGCAGCCCAGATCGAGGCGTATCTGACCGATAACCTCTGGCTGCACCTGGCCACCCAAGCCAATGCCATGGGCGCGCGGATGGCCGCAGGCCTTGGGGCGATTCCCGGCGCAGGTTTGATGCATGACGTGCAGGCAAACATGGCCTTTGCCACCTGGCCCAAGGGTGGCCACGCCGCCCTGCAGGCCGCAGGTGCCATTTATTACCCGTGGAACGCCCCCACCGGTTCCGAAGCCGCGCGGCTGGTTACCTCATGGTGCACCACCGCCGATGACGTTGATCAGTTTCTGACCACGCTGGCCGGCGCTCAGCGGGCCTGACAGCCCTTCTCGCTGCCCCCTGACGAAGACGGCGGTCACGCCGGATGAGACTACGCCTAAAGCGGATTGCGTTTATTCGGAATCAGAATTCACCCCA
>JBAVTI010000426.1:0-9959 GCA_049696055.1 Paracoccaceae bacterium
CCTGACCGAACCCACCATCCTCGTGGGCCATTCGATGGCGGGCTACCCGATCACCGCCGCTGCGGAACGCGCCCCTGACAACATCCGCGCGCTGGTCTATGTTTGTGCTTACGTTCCCAAATCCGGGCACTCCCTTGCCCAAATGCGGCGCGCCGGCCCTAGCCAGCCGCTCGCAAATGCGATCCGCGTCAATCCCGACCGCACGACCTTTGACTTCGATCCGACTCTGATTGCAGACAAATTCTACCACGATTGCCCGCCGGAAACCGTCGCCTTCGCCCGCGCCAACCTGACGCCTGAACCCATCGCGCCGCAAGAAACCCCAATTGTGCTCACCGCCCGCTCGCAATCCATCCCGCGCTATTACATCCGCTGCACCCAAGACCGTGCGATCCCACCCGACTACCAACAAAGCATGGCCGCCCATTTCCCGCCAGAAAATGTAACCTCGCTGAACACCTCGCATTCCCCGTTTTTCGCTGCCCCCAAAGCCTTGTCCGACCGCCTGCGCCAAATCGCCGAAAGCCTTTGAACACCGGTCGCGCCAAGGCTAGGGTTCCCCTTCCAAACCCCGGACCCCAGATGACAAAACGCCCCGGCAGCCTCGCCCTCGCTTTCATTCTGATTACTGTCACGCTCGATGCCATCGGTATCGGCCTGATTTTCCCGGTCATGCCCGACCTGATCGAACAGGTCACCGGCGGCACACTGTCTCAGGCAGCCGTTTGGGGCGGCGTTCTTGCCACGTCCTATGCCGTCATGCAATTTCTCTGCGGCCCAGTTGTCGGCGCGCTGTCCGATCACTATGGTCGCCGCCCTATCTTGCTGATTTCCCTTGTCATAATGACCATAGACTACCTCGTCATGGCAGCCTCGCCGACAATCTGGCTGCTGTTGATTGCCCGCATCATCGCAGGTATCACCTCGGCCACCTATTCCACCGCCACCGCCTACATTGCCGACATCACCCCCCCCGACCAACGCGGCGCACGATTCGGCCTGATCGGCGCGGGCTTTGGCATCGGCTTTGTTCTTGGCCCACTGATCGGCGGCCTCTTATCGACCATCGACATCCGCGCGCCGTTCTACGCCGCAGCTGCCATGGCAGGCGCCAACCTGATCTTCGGCGCGCTGGTCTTGCCAGAAACTGTTACTGACGCCACCCGCCGTTCCTTCAGCCTCACCCGCGCCAACCCGTTGTCCGCACTGCTGGCCGTCACAAAATTGCAAAACCTGCGCCGTCCGCTGCTGGTGTTCCTGATCCTTGGCATCGCGATGAACGTCTATCCATCAATCTGGGCCTATTATGGCCAAGCCCGTTTTGGCTGGGATAGCCGTATGGTCGGCATTTCGCTGGCGGTTTACGGTGTCAGCTTTGCTATCGGCCAAGCCCTGCTGGTTGGCCCGTTGATCCGGCGCTTTGGCGAAACCCGCGCGGCGTTCTACGGCATGTTTGTCGACGTCAGCACCCTCGCCGCCCTCGGCCTGGTCACCTCTGGCCCCATTGCCCTAATCCTCACCCCGATCACTGCCCTTGGTGGCGTTGTCACCCCGGCGCTACAAGCAATCCTGTCGCGTGACACCCCTGCAAACGCCCAGGGCGAACTGCAGGGTGTCCTCGCCTCGCTGAACGCCATCGCCATGATCAGCGCCCCCTTGGTCATGTCCTATTTCTTTGCCATCTTCACCGCCCCCACGGCACCTGTCTATTCCCCCGGCGCACCCTTCCTGCTTGCGTCGGCGCTGATGGTCATTTGCGTCATAATCATGTCGCAAGTCCGCGCGCAGCCCGCCGCGCCAAAAGCCTAGCCTGCCTGCAACCCTTCTTCTGTTCCAAAATATCCCACGGGGGTCCGGGGGTGTGAAACCCCCGGCCTTTCCTCAAACAAAGGCTTAGCCCATGCGCCTGAAAGACCTTGAGATTTTCACCGTCGCACCCCCGGCACCCGGCTGGGGGGGGCGTTATTGGACCTTCGTGAAACTTACCACCTCAAACGGTATTGTAGGCTATGGCGAGTGCTATGCTTCCACCGTTGGCCCCAAAGCAATGAACGCCGTCATCGAAGACGTTTTTGAACGCCACATGGCAGGCGAGAACCCCGAAAACATCGAACTGATGTTCCGCCGCGCCTATTCCGCAGGCTTTACCCAACGCCCCGATCCCACAGTGATGGGCGCGTTCTCTGGCCTCGAAATTGCATGCTGGGATATTTTGGGCAAGGCCCACAACCGCCCCGTATACGCCCTTCTGGGCGGCAAGATGAACGACCGTATCCGCAGTTACACCTACCTCTACCCCGAGACCGGCAAAGAAACCGCTGAATTCTGGGTAGACCCCGACGCCGCCGCCGAGGCCGCCCTGCGCTTTGTGAACCAAGGCTTTACCGCCGTCAAATTCGACCCCGCTGGTCCCTATACCATTCGCGGTGGCCACGAACCGGCAATGTCCGACATCACCCGCTCTGTCGCCTTTTGCAAAGCCATCCGCGAGGCGGTGGGCGACCGTGCCGACCTGCTGTTTGGCACCCACGGCCAGTTCACCACCCCCGGGGCCATCCGCATGGGCAAGGCATTGGAACCCTACAACCCGCTCTGGTATGAAGAGCCCTGCCCCCCCGATAACCTGTTGGAATTTGCCGAAATCGCCAAACACGTCAATATCCCCCTCGCCACCGGCGAACGGATGACAACCAAGGCCGAGTTCGGCACCCTGCTGCGCGCAGGCGGCGTCAAAATCCTGCAACCCGCCTTGGGTCGCGTCGGTGGCATCTGGGAGGCCAAAAAGATCGCCGCCATAGCCGAGATCTATAACGCCGAGATGGCCCCGCACCTTTATGCGGGCCCGGTGGAATGGGCCGCAAACGTGCATTTTGCCGCCTCAATCCCTAACCTGCTGATCGCCGAAACCATTGAAACCGGCGGGGCCTTCCACCAAAAACTGATCAAGAACACCATCAAATGGGAAGACGGCTACATCATCCCGCCCGAAGCCCCCGGTCTTGGCATCGACTTTGACGAAGACGTCGCCCGCGCCCACCCCTACACGGGCAACCTTTTGCACCTGCAAATGCAAGAAGCCCCCTGCGATTACCGCAACGGCAACCGCTTTGAAGGTGGTGCTCCGTCAACGATGAAGCCGAAATAAACCAGCGACCTTTGGCCGACAGATCAAAAACGCACCGCGCGGGGACACCTTTCGTTCGACACCTAAACACCAACTTAAGCAAATCAGCGCCTTACTAAAATCAACATGTTACGAAATCTTCGACATAACGAATGGCAGCTTTCAGCATCGAAAACCCGACTTTCGACATCCCTGTTCCGACTTTTTCAATTGCTTCGCTGATCTAGGCAACAAAAAGACCGCCAATGGAGAGGCCGAAGTGTAGAAGTGTTTAGGGTTAGCGGTCTTTCGGCCGTTTTCCTCGTGACGTCCGATCGTCGAGGCATCTTTCCATTGCTTTGGTTGTATCGATATCTGTCCAACTTGTCGAAAAAAAGGGATTCAGATCGTCATCGTTGTTCGTTCGCATGTAATAGACCCCCGCGAAGTGATCGAACGTGATTGCGGGACTTCCGATCGACATGGCCTCGCCGGTGGCGTCGATCGCATTTTCAATAGCCAGTCCAAACCGATATGCTGCTGCATGCATATCCCAGGCAGATTTAGTGATGACCTCTTCTATGAAAGAAATGTGCCGCTTCGCGCATCATCCGCGCACTGTTCAGGCAAAACGAAAGGATCGGCTGGTGAACTGTGTCGGCGACGCGAAAAGCTTCAAAGCGTAGGCTGCATGCACCTATCGCGGTGAAAATTATCGCGTAAGGGACAACGGCGCGATATTTCGCTGCGCTCGTCCCGGGCAACGAAAGCGCCCACTCGACGATATCTGGACATTTGGCACTCCAAGCAAAAGCGATGGCTATATGGCGATCGCCGGTCACAAGCAGCCCGCGTCGTCGCGACAGCTTTCCATGGCGAGCAGTCGGGCAAGTGCCACGTCGTTGATCACATCGACGCCAACCGCCCCTATTACCTGCGGTAGGTGACCCGCCTTGAAAACCGAGCCGAGCCGAGCCGGGCTTGCCGGAGGGTGATTTGTTCAACGACTAGGCGACCATATCAAGTTTGTTCAGGTTAGCATGGAACGCCTCCTCTGCTTGTTGCGGGTGGCCATATTTCTCGGGGCGTCAAACCGGGTCCTGTGGCACAGCAGGCTCCAGGCTGTCCGCGCAAGCTTGTTGGCCAAGGCAATGGCGACCTTGTTTCGCGTCATGCGTGACGCTGCTGCGGTCAACCATGGGCCGAAGCTGAACTTCTCCCAAGGGTGCGGGCGCATCATGATCACTTTCGCCGCCTGCACGAACAGCATTCGCAAATTACGGCTGTCCCGTTTGGTGATCCGCCCGTGCGGTATTGGGTCGGCACCAAACCGTCCCTCGCCGCAAAGTCGCGGCCTCGATCAAAAGCCTCGCCCTTGCCGATCGCCGCGACCAGCGCTGTCGAGATCATCGGGCCGATGCCGGGGATGGACATGACGTTGGCGCAGTTTTCCTCGGCGCGGCTGATTTCTTCGATCTTGCCCGAGACGTCCCCGATCCGTTTGTCCAGCCAAAGCCAGTCGCCATAAAGGCCAATCAGGATACCACGCACCCAGGAAGAAATTTCATCCCGTCGCTGCTCATGGATGATCTCGAAGGAATTCTACAGCGCCTGCGGCGCCCTGACGGAAGGCGATCCCCTGCTCAATCAGGAAGGCGCGGATTTGGTTGATCGTGGCCGTGCGACGCGAAAACCGGCCGTTCGGACTGGCACCAGATTGCAGGCGGGCTGGTGAGGGCACCAGCCCCTGCGCTTTGAGCTTATTGCTGCCCAGCGTGTTCAACCTCCCAAGGCGCGACCCAGTCGCCTTTTACACGCAAGTCAATCCCGGCGTCTTCCTCGATCAGCTTGCAGACCGTCATCTCGCCTGCCTCCATCCCATAGCGTTCCCCGGCCTCGCGGAAACGAGCATGGCAAGCGTCGGTCATCTCGGAGCGAACACCTGTTTCATCCATCAGTTCTTTGATAAGCGACAGGTCTTTCAGACAAAGTTTGATCGGAAAGGACGGGTCGTAGTGGCCCGCAAAGATCGACGGCACATCATGCGACAGAACAAAACTGTCCGCTGCTCCCCCCTTCATCACCTCCCACCAGACGGCCGGATCGATCCCCGCCTTCTTCGCGCAGACCATGGCCTCACCGATAGCGGTGGCGTGGATTTTCCAAAGCTGGTTGTTCACAAGCTTGGCCACATAGCCGTTGCCATAGCGGCCTACCTTGCGAAGCTCGCCCATCGCCTCGATCACCGGGCGGACGGCTTCGATATCGGCATCCTCGCCGCCGACGAACATCGGCATGTCACCGCGGATGGCCGCGTCCACCGAGCCGGTGACGGGGGCGTCGATAGGCTTGCCGCCCTTGGCCACAAAGTCCTGGACCAGATGGCGCATGAATTTGGGAGACGAGGTCGTCATGTCAATCCAGTATTTTCCCACACAGTTCCCGTAGATCAGGCCGTCCGGCCCCTTCAGCACTGCCTCACATTGCGGTGGGCCGAAGACCATCGAGACGACACAGTCGACCTGATCGATCAGCGCCCTCGGGCTTTCGGCCCAGGTCGCCCCCATGTTCAGATGATCGTGCCCTGCCTCGGGGCGCAGGTCGTAAACGACGGTCGTGAACCCCGCGCGGATAATATTCTTGGCGGCATTGCCGCCCATGGTGCCAAGACCGATGAAGCCTATTTTCATGGAAACCTCCTGTTTCCCCAAGATTAGTCGACGGGTGCCATATCGGTAAAACTGCATTCACTTCTTCTTGGTATTGGATTATTCAATCCTGCATGCACGACATCGACACCAAACTCCTGCGCTCTTTCCTGACGGTTGCGGCCGAGCGCAGCTTTTCGCGGTCTGCCGCCAAACTGGGCTGTTCTCAGGCCACGATGTCGCAACGCATTCAGCAGTTGGAGGCGCTGCTTGGCGTGGTGTTGTTTCAGCGCGACTATCATGATGTGACACTGACGCAATCGGGTCTTGACCTGCGCGCCGAGGCGCAAGGCCTGGTTGATGCACATGACCTCTTTGTTGCGCGGATTTCACGCGGGCAGGTCGCGGGCAGCGTGCGACTTGGGATCGCCGAGGATTATGTCCTGCCAATGCTGCCAAAGCTGTTGCGCGCTGTGCGAAAGGGCCTGCCGGGCGTTGAGATTTCGGTGGTAACCGGGCTGAGCCGTGACCTGTGTCGGCAGATTGAGGCCCGTTCGCTGGACATGGCCGTCGTGACCTTGTCGCGGATGCTGCCGACAGCCCAGATCCTTACCGAGCCGCCGTTGCACTGGGTCGCCTCGCCAGACTTTCAGGATCCAACCGACAATGTCTGGCCTCTGGCGCTTTTTCCCGATGGCTGCGCGTTTCGGACAGCCGCCTTGCAGCAACTGACGGCGGCTTCAGTGCAGCATCGGTTGGCTTTGGTCAGCGCCAGTGGACAGGTGATCCATGCTGCCGTCACCGCTGGTCTGGCAATCACCGTCATGGCGGCTGGCACCATACCGCAGGATTTGCGGCCCTTGATCGGGGCCGGCCTGCCAGAACTACCGCACACCTGCATGCAGATTGTCGAACGGTCGCAAGGGCTTTCCTCAGCGGCAAAGGCTGTCAGGGCGCTGGTGGAAGGCCTTTGGTAAGCGCAGAGCGATGCCGCATTTTCAATTTGGCATCCATGCCTTTTTGAGGGCAACCAAATAGATGTCCGTTATTAGTGCATGCTACCATCGGGTGCCTTCCTCGCCTTTGGCCGTTTATCGCCCCACGCTTGGATAAGTTGTTTCGTCGGCGTCTCCCTCGCAAGAATTCACAAGGATGGTTTGCTGACAACACTTCACCAGAAAGAAAGTGGCGGACCCAGAAGGAATCGAACCCTCAACCTGCCGATTAGAAGTCGGCTGCTCTATCCAGTTGAGCTATGGGTCCACAAACGTCTTTTGCGTCAGACGGCTGGTTCAATCAAGGGTCCGCGTCATGAAAACGCTGTTCGGGTCCAACTCATAGCCCTCAAACGGCAGGCATTCGATGAACCCGGCCTTCTCGTATAGCCCACGTGCGGCGGCGAACACCGGCTCCACCCCGGTCTCCAGACTTAGCCGCGTATAGCCAAGCGCCCGCGCCTGATCCAGCAGATGGTCCAGCAACACCCGCGCCAAGCCCCGCCCGCGCGCTTCGGCCACCACATGCATCGACTTGATCTCGGCATGGTTTGCATCAATGCGACTGACAGCCCCCATGCCCAACACCGCCTCGCCTTCGCGCAGGGTAAAGAACGCCACTGTCGGCACCGCCAGCGCACCGGGATCCAGCACATGCACCGATTCCGGCGGCGACGAGGCCCACATCAGATCAACATGCCGCTGCAACAACGGCAACACCTCCGCCGCCAAAGGGCTGTCGCGCCTAATGGTAATCATTGTCCCCCCATCATCGCTGCCAGATCAACGCCGTTAACCAACAAACTGCCCGGAATCATTGCGTCGATCTCCCACACCACCGTGCCATCGGCCTCGGCCTTGCCCATGCCCTGCGCCATACCCAACATCGGCACGATCTGCCCGCTAACCTCGGGCGGGGCGGCGCTCAGCACCTTGGTCACTTGGTCCAGACCCGCCGCCGTAATCCTGCCCCTGCCGGTCGGAATGGCCCCCGGCCCCGCAGTCATCACGCCTTCATAGCGCAGATCATAAGTTGCGTTGGTCACATGGCCCGGAGCCAGCGTGATATCCACCGCCCCCTTGGGCAAAAACACCGGCAGCAACCCCGCCATAAAGCCATCATTCACCGAAGCCGGGTCATTCAGATCAAATGCCGCGATCAGGCGTGCCGCCGGGGCCGCAAGATTGAACCCCTCGCCTTTGACATCGAACGACAGGCTGTCGGGCACCAGCGCAGCACCCCAGGCGGGTGCCAACCCCTCGGGTATCGACAGACCCGCCAGATCAAAGCCTTCGCGGAACAGCCCGTTTTCCACCAAACCATTGGCCTCCAATACAATCCCGGCAGTCTCGGCGCCAAACACGCCGATCGGCGTGGTCACATTCACCGTGTTCATCGTGCCTGTGATATTCATATTCCCAAAGAACGGCAGCCCTTCGGTCAACAGCACCTTCAGCGCGGCCTGATCCGCCTTCATCGCCGCTTCCGATGGATGCGCCACGATCCACGCCAACAACCTATGGACCGCAGCGGTCCGTAGTCCCACTATGGTGCCATCCGAGGCATAAGTCTTCGCCGCCAGCGAGATATCGGTCGAAGACGCCTCTTCGGAAGTGGCTGGCACCTTAAAGGTTTCAACCAGATCATTCAGCGTCGTCACAATACGCACATCCACGCCCGCCGTCTCGCCAGCGGTGACGGTCTGTTCAGAGTGACCCGACGCAATGGTATAAGTTACATCGGTCGTTGGCATTTCCGGATCGGAAATCACCTGATCAATCTTCAAATTAGTGAAATCCATCGTCCAGTTGGTAAATGCCGCCAAGTTTTCGTCAAACACACCTTCGCTCTTGAACGACCCTATCTCGTGTGCACTATCAATCACTCCTGGCACAACCAGCTTCATTGACAGCGCCTGATCCTGTTGCATTGCCCAAGTGCCATCACCCTGATCGGTCAATGAAAATTCAATCGGCGTTATCGCGACTGTCGCGTCCTTGCCCGCGATCAACCCGGCAAGCACGGCAAAATCAATGCTAACCGCATAGGCCTCGCCCGCAAGTTCCACGCTGACCACGCCCTCAGTGGTGCCAAGGTAGCTTTGGAAAACCCCGATAAGATGGGCTGCCCCTTCGGGGGTCGGGGCCTTGGCAAATGCCGCCGAGGTGCTGACAACAATAAACGGAAATGCCCAAAGGGCTGCGCGCGGAAACATAAGATCACCCTTTTTCTGAAAACTGGCAAACCGTGGTCGATGGCCGCAGAAAACACCGCTTCATTGCCAAGCGCAAGGCCACCAAACCGGCCCTATCGTCTGCCAACCCCGGCCTAGTGCTGATTGCGTTTTATCGGGTTCAAGAACATCAGAATTCGCCCAACTCCTAGGGTGAATTCTGATTCCGAATAAACGCAATCCGCTTTAGTGCGTCCACACACCCCGGCGATTGGTGGCAAAGTTGTCGCCATAGCCGCCCGGGCGCACATTGGCTTTGCGGGCTTTGGGTTCCACCACATCAAATGCGATGCCTTGGGCGCGGGCATAATCCTGCGCCGCCTCAGCCGTATCAAACCGCAGTTTCACTTGCGCATCCATATCGCTGCTCGATGTCCAGCCCATCAGCGGATCCACTTCGCGCGTCGAAGCCGGGGCAAATTCCAGCACCCAGCCCTTGGCCTTTGCGGTGCCCGATTGCATAGCGGTTTTCGCGGGCTGATAGATCCGGGCGCGCATGGGAAACTCCTTGGTAAACCTGCCCCTTAATGGCCAAATCTGGCGATCAAGGCAAGGGTCGCTTCGTGTTTTCTGGGGAAGGAAGGGGTGCTGTCGGCTGATCGCTGGGAGTGTGGGTGGGGTGTGTGGTGCAACCAGCCGACAGTCTTTGCTGCTTGCCTGATCAATGTGCCTCATTCGTTCTCAAATAACAACTAAAAGATGCGTTTTTAAATCCCATTTCCCCTAAAATTGAATCACTTTTCGCAACCAACACTTCATCATCCTTAATACAGCCCTAACACCACCCCTTGAACCAGAACAAAAACAGATCAAATTAGGGGTCGGATAGGAATCACCATGCCCCACAACAATACCAACGCCGTGACCGACCGCCCCGAGGTTCTTACCCGCCCCAAACTCGAAGGCGGGCGGCGTTTCAGGCTGGCCTCGCCGTTTGAACCCGCTGGGGATCAACCCACCGCGATTGCCGAACTTACCG
>JBAVTI010000427.1:0-2812 GCA_049696055.1 Paracoccaceae bacterium
GCTGTTGGGCATTCCCGCAGACCCCGCAGGCACGCGCGAAATTGCCCGGCGGGCGCGGGGCACACCGCGCATTGCGGGGCGGTTGTTACGGCGGGTGGTGGATTTTGTGCTGGTGGAAGGCAATGGCCGGTTGGACCGCGACATTGCGGACCTCGCGCTGACCCGGCTAGGGGTCGATCATCTGGGCCTCGATGGCGCGGATCGGCGGTATATGACCTTGCTGGCCGAAAACTATGGCGGCGGGCCGGTGGGGGTGGAAACCATTGCGGCGGCCTTGTCCGAGGCGCGGGATGCGATTGAAGAGGTAATTGAACCCTATCTGCTGCAGCAAGGCCTGATCATGCGCACGCCAAGGGGGCGGATGCTGGCAATGAAAGCATGGCGGCATCTGGGGCTTGAGGCGCCGAAAAGCCCAGGGCAGGCGGAATTGTTTGAAGCTTGATCGCCACACTGATGTGGCCCAAATCCACGTTTACCTCAGGCACTCTGACCGCCTTTCTTCTGTTTTCTAAATATCCCCCGCGGAGCGTCCACCCTTAGCGGCAATACACACATTTGCCTTTGCACCCGCGTCAGCGCTGATCAGGGGGGCTCGATGCCCCCGTGGTCAGCACCTTGCTTGAGGTTAAGCGAAAAACTTTCTATGCCTTCGGCGAGGATATTTTTCTAAAGATGAAAGGATTACCGCCCGTGTCGCCTGACGATATCGCCGCATTGTTCACCCGGGGGGATGGGCAGTATTTGTTTGCCCGGTGGGGGCGGCCGATTGTGCCGGTGGTGTTTGGGGTCGATGACGCGACGCTGCGCATCATGAAGGGGGCTATTGAGGCGGTTGTCACCTTGGCGGGCCATAAGATGGCCGAGACCGACCCAGAGTTGGGTGCCAATCTGATGGTGTTTTTCTTTCGCGACTGGGCCGAGTTGCCGGACGTTCCAAACCTTGATCGCTTGGTGCCGGATCTTGGGCCGCTGTGCGCGCGGCTGGAGGCGGCGGGGGCCAATCAATATCGGGCGTTCCGCTTTGACCCCGACGGTGCGATCAAGGCGGCGTTTGTGTTTGTACGGATGGATGACACCCTGACGGCGGTGCCTGCCGAGACGCTGGCGCTAAATCAGGCGGTGCAGGTGATCTTGCTGTGGTCGGACCGGGCATTTGCCGATGCCTCGCCCTTGGCTCTGTTGGATGGCGTCGCGGTGTTGCGGCCGGAAATTGCCGGGATCATCAGGGCCGGATACGACCGGATTTTGCCGGCTGTTGCCAAAGATGCCAGTCACGCGCTGCGGTTGGCAGCTAGGGTGGGGCGGCTAGGGTAGGGGCGGCAGCGGCACCGAGGACAGCGACATTTTACCCGAGCCTTGGGTCAGTTCGCTGGCATGGGCAAGGTAGATCAGGGTGCGGTTGGCTTCATCATAGATCCTTGTCACCTTCAGCGATTTAAGGATCAGCGATTGGCGTTCGGAAAACACCTGTTCGCCGTTCGGCCCGCGATCAATGTCGCCCAAGGTGATCGGCCCGGTTTGGGTGCAATCGACCGCCGAGAAGGACGGGTCTTCGAACCAGTTGCCCTGTTGCAGCCGATCAAAGATCGAGCGTTCGAAATAGGCAATGTGGCAAGTGACGCCGGAAACCATGGGGTCCTGAAACGCCTCGACGATGATATCATTGCCCACCCAATCGACCCCGACGCGGCCGACCTCTTTGGCTTGCGCCGTGCTGGTGGCGAGAAGCAGCGCGAGAGTGGCGGTTTTCAGAGCGGTCATGGTGATCTCCTTATCGACATGTCTGATATCTTTGGCTTTGGGGCGGCGATTGCAAGGGCCTGGTCTGGACGCATGGCAGTCGCACAGGGTAACATGGGCTGCCACAACCGAGAGGCAGACCTTGACCCACCGCCACCCCCTTCGGATTTACTCTGAGGATACCGACCTTGCCGGAATCGTCTATTACGCCAATTACCTGAAGTTCATCGAGCGCGGGCGCAGCGAATGGGTGCGGTCTTTGGGCATTGATCAGGGGCGGTTGCGCGCCGATCACGGCATCGTTTTTGCCGTGCGTCGGCTGGAGGCAGAGTATCTGCGACCGGCAAAGTTCGACGATGAGGTGGTGGTCGAGACCCGGGCCTTGGCGGTAAGCGGCGCGCGTCTGGTGTTAGAGCAGGCGGTGGTGCGCGGGCCAGAGCGGTTGTTTGTGGCACAGGTGGTTCTGGTGTGCCTGAACGAGGCCGGGGCGGTTGCGCGGATGCCTGCCGATATCAGGCTGTTGCTGGCACCCTGCCTGCCCGGAGCCTTGAATTAAGGTAAATTGGCGCAAAATCGCCTTCTCGCAGAGATGTGTTGGCAATCCCTCTTAAAAGCGGATAGAATCACTTGTAAGAACGGCTGAATAAACAGCCCAAAACAAGAGCAGGCGTATGGAAACCGAAACCCTTGCGATGGCGCAGGAGATTGATTTCTCCATGCTCGCCCTTTTTGCACGTGCAACTTTGACTGTGAAGCTGGTCATGATCATGTTGATGGTCATGTCGTTCTGGTCATGGGCGATCATCGTCCAAAAGCACATTCTGTTCCGCAGCGCCAAGCGCGAAGCGGGGATTTTTGACCGGGCGTTCTGGTCTGGCGAGCCGCTGGACGAGTTGTTCGAAAAGATCGGGGCGCAGCCCGAAGGATCGTCGGAAAAGATTTTCGCCAGCGGCATGTTGGAGTGGCGACGCAGCCACAAGCAGGATGGCGCGTTGATCGCGGGCGCGCAGGCCCGGATTGACCGCAGCATGGATGTGGCGATCAACAAGGAAAGCGAAGGCCTGAACAAGGG
>JBAVTI010000428.1:0-2490 GCA_049696055.1 Paracoccaceae bacterium
AGAACAGTATCTGCATGAATCAAGCGATTGTCGAATCTTCTGAAGGGGTCACCTTGGTGGCAGGGGGCCCCGTGGCGCGGCGGGATCTGACGGCGGCGCTGCGCTTTGCGCCGCGTCTGGTGGCCGCAGATGGCGGGGCCGACCGCGCGCTGCTGGCGGGGCATGTGCCGACAGTGGTGATCGGGGATATGGATTCGGTTTCCGACGCGGCGAAGAAGGCGCTGGGGCCCGCGCGGTTGTTTCCGATTGAGGAACAAGAGACGACAGATTTCGACAAAACATTGCGCAGCATCGACGCCCCGTTTGTGCTGGCGCTGGGGGTGCTGGGGGGGCGGGTTGACCACGAGCTTGCGGTGTTTAACGCCTTGATCCGCAATCGGGACCGGCTGTGCATCGCGGTGGGGGCGACGGATGTAGTGTTTCACGCGCCTACGGAATTGCGGCTGCGGCTGGTGGTGGGCGACCGCGTGTCATTGTTTCCGATGGCGCAGGTATCGGGCGCATCGACGGGTCTGCGCTGGCCGATCAAAGGGTTGAACTTTGCGCCCTTTGGAGTGATCGGCACTTCCAACGAGGTAGCGGAATTTGAGGTGACTTTGCGCATGGATGGGCCGGGGATGCTCGTCATCCTGCCGCGCAACCGGCTGCGGGCGGCGCTGGCGGGCTTGCGGGATTAGATCACGACGGGCCTAAACCAGCGGTGCTTCGGCAATCGCATCCGCCGCGTGATGGGATTTGGCCGTCAGGCGTTCGCGGTGAATGACATAAAGCCCGGCGGCGACAATGATCGCGATTCCGACCCATGTCAGGGCATTGGGGAAATCGCTGAACACCAGATAGCCAAGCGCGACCGCCACGATGATCTCAAAATAATGCAGCGGGGCCAGCGTGCTGGCGGGGGCGAATTTCAGCGCATAGGTCATGCACATGTGGCTAAGGCCCGCCCAAAACCCGACGCCAAACAGCCATAGCCAATCAAGCCCCTGCGGCATCACCGGGTCCAGCGTCGCCCAACCGGTGCCATCCGCCAGCAGCATCACCGGCAGACAAAGCGCCACACCCGCGATCGAGGTATGCAGCTGCATGGCCACAGGATGCACCGTGGCCGACATCGCGCGGGTGACCAACATGTAAAAGGCAAAGGCAAACGCCGACCCCAGCGGGAACAGCGTGACCAGCCCGTAAATCGCCAGCGAGGGCTGGATCACCAGCAACACGCCGCAAAACCCCACCACCGATGCCGCCAGACGGCGCGGCCCAACCTCGTCGCCAAACAGCCATTTGCCCAGCATCAGCAGGATGAACGGCTCGACGAACACAATCGCCAGCGCATCGGCAATCGGCATCACCGAAACGGCCGCCACAAAACCATAGGTCGAGATCAGCAACAAAAACGCCCTAAGCGTGACCAGCCCCACCATGCGCGGCGTCAGATACCACGACACCCCCATGAACAGCGCCACCGGGATCATCAGCCCGCCTTGCACCACAAACCGTGCGGCGGTGATCTGCCCCACAGGAATGGTGGCAGCGGCCAGCTTGGAGGATACATCAAGCAGTGGTGCCAACACACAAAACATCAGCATCAGGGCCACACCGGCCAGAATGCGGTCTTGTGACGGTGCGGGGGGATGGGAATGCGTCTGGGTCATGCGCGAGTGGTAGCTGGCCCCATCGGCGGCGTCCATGGGGCTTGGCTGCGAAAACCGGCGCCTGCGTTTGGGGGCGGGCTTCGGGCGATGCTGCCCCGCGCCGGTCCGGGTGCGGCGCTGGTGCCGCGTCCGTAGCGGCGACCTGCCGCCGTGCAGATCCGGCGCAGCAAGCCCGCCGTTTCGCGGCAAGCGGGTCTGCGCCAAGCGGCCAAAGCCAAGGCCGTTGCCAAAACCCGGACATGCGCGGATACTGCGACAGGGTGTCGCAGATAGGCCCAAAACCAAATTAATGGCACGTTCAGTCGGGACAGCATCCCCAAACCTTGGAAAGGGTTTCACATGGCATTTATCAGTGGTGTATCCGCATTCGGCGCAGGGACTGTTTATTCCTTGGCCAACGGCGACAATCTGTTCGTGCTTGGCAACGCGAACGTCATCTCAAGCGGCAGTCGGGCGATCCACAGCACCGACGGCGGCTGCTTCGTGACGGTCGCGGGTTTTGTTGCCGCGAACGACGATGGCATCGCCCTTGGCAATAACAGCACTCTGGATAGCGGCATCCGTGTGGTGGTTGCCCTCGGGGCGATGGTTTCCGGTGGCGATGACGGGATTGAGATCTTTGGACCCGGCTCGTTTGTCAACAACATGGGCACGATTTCAGGCGCCTACGGCATCACCACCAACGGCGATGGGGGCAGCCATGCGACGTGGCTGAACAGTGGGATGATCAGTGCTTCGCAAGATGGGCTGCATGTTGGCGGCAGCGAGACGCGGGTCTTTACCAACACCGGGCAAGTCTTTTCGCGATTAAATGCCTATTATTCCTATGGCATCGGTG
>JBAVTI010000429.1:0-6385 GCA_049696055.1 Paracoccaceae bacterium
GCGCGCTGCGGTCAAGGCGGCGGCAAGGCCCGCTGGGCCAGAGCCCACAATCAGCACATCACAGTGCAGATAGCGGCTGGCGTAGTGGTCGGGGTCAAGTTCGGTCGGCGCGCGGCCAAGGCCTGCGGCGCGACGGATGAAAGGCTCATAGACCTTGTCCCAGAAAAACTTCGGCCACATGGAGGTCTTGTAATAAAAGCCCGCCGAAAACAGCATGTAAAGCCGGTCATTGATTGCGCCGGCATCGAACTTCAGGCTGGGCCACTTGTTCTGGCTTTCGGTGGTCAGCCCATCATACACCTCTTGCATGGTGGCGCGGGTGTTGGGTTCAAACTGCCCCGGCCCGCGGCAGGTGCCGAGCAAGGCATTCGGTTCTTCCGACCCGGCTGTAACGATGCCGCGCGGGCGGTGATACTTGAACGAACGGCCGACCAGATGCACCCCGTTGGCCAAAAGCGCAGAGGCAACGGTATCATCTTGGCGCCCCTCGTAGGTTTTTCCATCAAAGGTGAAGCGGACGGGGCGGGCATGGTCCACCCGTCCGCGACCAGAAATGCGCATTTCACTCATTGTGCCACCCAGTTGAATTTGTTGAATCTGATCTGCCCCGAGGCCGCCGGCCTGCAAACGAAGTGGGCTCATATTGTTACCTGCACAGCTTTGACCATATCGCTGCGCGGTTCGCCCGCCTTATACGTCAGCTTGAACTTGTCGCTGACCGTGTCGCGCACCGCATTGAAGAACCGACCACAGCCGTGGATATGGCGCCAGCGTTCGGCATGCAGGCCGCGTGAGTTTGACCGGATGAACAGGAAATCGCGCCATTCCTCATCGCTCAGCTTTGATGGATCGGCGGGTCGGGCGATGTGCGCTTCACCTGCATAGGCGAATTCCAGTTCGGGCAAAGTGTCATCGCAATAGGGGCAGTGAATCAAAAGCATGGCTATCTCCTTAGTGCGCGACGGCAGCGGCGGCGGCTTCGTCGATCAGCCGCCCTGTGGTGAAACGCTCTAACGTGAAGGGTGCGTTCAGTTTGTGCGGCTCGTCCTTGGCCACGGTCCAGGCCAGCAAATGTGCGGCCCCCGGTGTCGCCTTGAACCCGCCAGTGCCCCAGCCACAGTTGACGTACAGCCCCTTGACCGGGGTTTTGCCAAGGATGGCCGAGCGGTCGGGCGTCACATCGACGATGCCGCCTCATTTGCGCAGCATCCGCATGCGGTTGAAGATCGGGAACACTTCGCAGATTGCGGTCACCGTGTGCTCGATCAATGGCAACCCGCCGCGCTGTGAATAGCTGACATATTGGTCGGTGCCGGAGCCAATCACCAACTCGCCCTTGTCGGATTGGCTGATATAGGCGTGGACGGTGTTTGACATCACCACGCAGGGGAATATCGGCTTGATCGGTTCGGATACCAGCGCCTGCAACGGATAGCTTTCCAGCGGCATCTTCACACCCGCCGACTGCATGATGACGGAAGTATGCCCCGCCGCCGACACCGCGACCTTCTTCGCGCGGATAAAGCCTTTGGCAGTTTCAACGCCTTCTAATGACCCATCGGCACCGCGGCGGATCGAAATCACCGGGCAGTTCTGGATGATGTCGACGCCCAGCTTGGCCGCAACCCGCGCATACCCCCATGCCACCGCATCGTGCCGCGCGGTGCCTGCGCGCATCTGCAACGCAGCCCCCAACACCGGATAGCGCGCATCCGGGGATACGTTCAGCGGTGGACAAAACGCCTTGGCCTCGGCTGTGCTAAGCCAGCGATTGTCGACGCCGTTCAACCGGTTGGAATGGATGTGGCGCTGGAACGACTGCTCGTCATGCACATTGTGCGCCAGCATCATCACGCCGCGCTAGGAATACATGATGTTGTAATTCAACTCGGTCGACAGGTTGTCCCACAGATCCAGCGCGTGATCGTAGAGTTTCGCGCTTTCGTCATAAAGATAGTTCGACCGGATGATCGTAGTGTTGCGACCCGTGTTGCCGCCGCCCAGCCAGCCCTTTTCGATCACTGCGACATTGGTGATGCCGTGTTCCTTGGCCAGATAATAGGCAGCCCCCAGACCATGCCCACCCGCATCTACTATGATGACATCGTATTCTTTCTTGGGCTGCGCATCTGGCCATTGCTCGGTCCAGTTCTTGTTGCCCGTCAGGGCATTCTTCAGCAGCGACATAGCAGAGAAATGGGTCATCACGGGGGCTTTCGGGGAGGTGATTTTGGCATGATGAAATACCATCGCAGGCGGGGCGATTTTTCACTGTATGAATGCGTCAAAGTAGCATTATTATTGCGCCATGCCTTCAAGGGTTTCGCCATGCAGACAATCGCCACAGCCCCCCCGGTGCCACGTCTGCGGGTTGGGTTCATCCTGACCCGGCGCTTTACGCTGTGCGCTTTTGCAAATTTCGTTGATGTGCTGCGTCTTGCGGCGGATGAGGGTGATCGGTCGCGCCCAATTCTGTGCGGCTGGCGGGTGCTTTCCACCACGTCAGAGCCTTTGGTTTCGAGCAGCGGCATTGCGGTTCAGCCTGAAGAACGGCTGGGTGACCCCGCGCGCTTTGACTACATTGTTGTCGTGGGGGGGCTGATGCAAGAGCTTGAATACCTTGACCCCGACCATGCCAGTTTTCTGCACCGGGCCGCACAGGCGGGGGTGCCGTTGGTCGGGGTTTGCACAGGCGCGTTCGTTCTGCATCGCGCGGGTTTGTTGCACGGCTATCGCTGCTGCGTCAGCTGGTTTCACCACAATGA
The DNA here is from genome assembly GCA_049696055.1 of Paracoccaceae bacterium. Classification (GTDB taxonomy): domain Bacteria; phylum Pseudomonadota; class Alphaproteobacteria; order Rhodobacterales; family Rhodobacteraceae; genus JBAVTI01. The sequence continues at coordinate 2,766 of JBAVTI010000429.1, forward strand.
CTTTCTGGAACAGTTCGACGGAATTACCCCGGTTTCGGATCAGATATTCGTGGTGGACCGTGATCGGCTGACCTGTTCCGGGGGCACGAGTTCGGCGCATTTGGCGGCGTTTTTGGTGGACCGGCATATCGGGCGTGCAGCATCAAAGAAAAGTCTGGCAATCATGATGATCGACGAGGCGATGGCGGCTGAGCGTCCACAACCCGGACTGCCGCTGGAACTGTCTACCTCTGATCCGCTTGTCAAAAAGGCACTGCTGACCATTCAGCAGCGGCTGGAGACACCGCTGACTGTCGCAGCTCTGGCCGATCATCTGAAAACAAGTCGCCGCAAGCTGGAACGCCATTTTTCCGATGCGCTGAACATGACACCGTCGAAAGCAGGCATGGCCATCCGCATCGCCCATGCCGAACTTCTGCTGTCACGCAGTGAGCGCACGGTGACGCAGGTGGCGCAGGACTGTGGTTTTGTTGACGTCTCGCATCTGATCCGGGTGTTCAAATCCTTGCATGGCACGACACCAGAGGTCTGGCGCCGGGCGCTGGGCAAACCGATTGTGGGGGCCAACGCAACGGAACACCGACAGGTCTGATGCTCGTGGGTTCGTTCCGCCCAAATAATCAGCGCAAATAGAACGATTGGTTCATCAAATTTCCCTGATCGGGTCAGTCCGCCTATCTTTGTAGCAATGTTAGATCTGGCGAAAAGAGTAGCGGCCAAATGACCCATGACATGTTGCACGTCATGGAATGGCACAATGGCGAAAAGCCCCCGTTGCCATTCTCGGACCAAGAGATGTGGAGGCGGCAGGATGACGTGCGACGGTGGATGGCCGCTAATGATGTCGATGCCGCGCTGTTCACCTCAAGCCCGAGCATAGCGTATTTTTCCGGCTGGTTCTACAGTGGCTTCGGGCGGAAATGCGGGATGGTCGTAAGTCCCACTGCGGCCACGACGATCTCATCCGCCGTCGACGGCGGACAGCCGTGGCGGCAGGGTTTTCATGACAACATCAGCTACACCGACTGGCGGCGCGACAATTTCTTTTACGCGCTTCGGCAGTTGACCCCAAAGGTGGGGCGGCTGGCGATCGAATTGGACCATGTCACGGTGAAATTCCTGCGCCAGCTAGAGTCTGCGCTGCCGGGGGTAGACTTCGTTGACATCGGGCAGGCGTCAATGTGGATGCGGACAATAAAGTCTGCCGAGGAACAGGACCTTCTGCGCGTGGGTGCCCGGATTGCGGCGCAGTCGGCGACGGCGGCGCTGGGACTGATTGTGCCGGGGGTTCTGGAATATGAAGTTGGAATTGCTGCAGCCGCTGCGATGCATCGGGTCATTGCTGCGACCTTTCCCAAGACCGGCATGATGGGATGTGATGTCCTTTTCCAATCAGGGATTCACACCGACGGCGCGCATAACCCAGTCACTGACAAGCGGATAGAGGCGGGCGAGGTGCTGTCGCTGACATGCGCCCCGATGCTTTTTGGTTACTCGAGTACATTGCAGCGAACGCTGTTTTGCGAGCAGGCTGACAATGCAAGCCTGGCAATCTGGCAAAAGAACCTGGCGGTGCATCGGCGCGCGTTGGATCTGGTACGGCCAGGCGTCCTGTGCAGCGACATTGCGCGCGAACTCAGCGATCTGGACCGGCAATGTGATCTGCTGAAATACCGGTCCGGGCGCTATGGCCAGACAGTCGGCCTGCAGTCAAACAGCCTTGGAGGTGACCCTGAAGTGGCAATACGCGAAGATTGCTTTGCCGAGTTGCGGCCCGGAATGGTTATTTCCGTCGACCCGATGCTGATGGTGCCCGATGGCACGCCGGGGGCGGGAGGCTACCGTGACAGCGATATGATGATTGTCACCGAGACCGGGGCAGAACGTATCACTGATTTTCCGCTGGGGCCGGATGACAACATCATCTGCGCGCACATGGATCGCGAGAAGGGGTTGCAGCAAATAGAAATGGGCCGGTGATCCGGCCCATTTGCCTTTATCCACCCTTGATCATGGCGCAGGCGGTGTTGCCGCACTGTTGAATTCGCGCTGCAGCGCCGCCTTGATACCTGCACTGCATACCTGCAGCAAGATTTCGCCCTTTTCGGCCGAAGCCTCCTTGGGCGATGACAGCGTACCGCTGGCGGGGGTCCATTCGGGTTTGACCGGATAGACGTCATAGGGTGGAAAGACCGCAGGGGCGTGGTGCACGGCGCAGTCCATGCTGACAAGGTCTGGAAAAAGGGCCAGCATCAGCGAGGTTTCAAGGACGCCGCCATGTTCCATATCCCAGCCGGGGAACCCGGTTGGATACAGTCGGGTGATCGTGTCCTTGTCGACAAAATCCCAATAGGACAGCACCACAATCTTCACGTCTTCGATCCGATCCCAGCGCAATTCGCGCAAGGCAAGGTCGATCGCTTCAATGATGAACCACGAGTTTTCAAAGTGCCCGTTCACCAGACAGATTTGCCGCGCGCCATGGCGGACAAATTCCTTGATCACATCGCGCAGCGCCGCGACCAAGGTTGCTCCGTCAAGGCTGGCTGTGCCGGGCATGTGATTGCCGCCGCCAGACTTCTGGTGCGACTTGTAGCCATAGGTGAACGCTGGTGCGACCAGACCGCCGATCTCAAGAGCCGCCCGGCGCGCAAATTCTGTGGGCAGCAGAACGTCGACATGCATCGGCATGTGGTGGCCGTGCTGTTCCATTGACCCCAGTGGGATCAGAATGGGCGTGGTGCCGGATCGAACCGCGGCATCATAAATTGGCCAGGTCAGTTCTGAGGCAAAGGCAGACTTTAGGGGCATGATGGGCTCGCCTTTTATGGATTCCGGTAGAACACCGGGCTGCCCTAAAATTAGATTGCCATAAGCCTATAAGGAAAATATATTGTTTTGATGCTATCATTTGCGGAGCAAATACATGGCCGGAATCACCAATCTTCAGACGGACCTATTGCGCACGTTTGTGTCGGTGGTGGAACTTGGCGGCCATTCCAAGGCGGGGGCCATGCTGGGGCGCAGCCAGCCCGCGATCTCATTGCAGTTGGGTCGGTTGGAAGAGTTGGTCGGGGCACCCCTTTTAATCAAGAAGGGTAGGGCGATTCAGCCCACCGCAGACGGCGAAGTGCTGCTGGCGTATGCCCGCGAGGTGGTGCGGATCAACGATGAAGCCATGAGCTATTTCAGACGCCGGGTGATGACAGGCGTGTTGCGCATCGGGTTGCCAAGCGATTACGCCGTGGCGTTTTTGCAAAACGCCCTGACCGATTTCACCCGCAACCATCCGGAAGTCAATCTTGAGGTTCACTGCGACCTGAGTCGCGAGATCTTGCGCCAGCTCAGCGCGGATGAGTTGGATATCATTGTCGCGATGATGCCTGCGCCCCGTATGCCCTATCTTTCGCGCTCATGGGTTGAGCACCCGATCTGGGTTGCGGCAGACTCCTTTGTGATCGACCCCAATCGCCCGATCCCGCTCGTGGCGCATCCCGAGGGCTGCGACTACCGGGCGCGGATGATTCAGTCCCTGGAAGCCGCAGGTCGGCGTTGGCGGTTCGTCTATACCGGTCCGGGCATTTCAGGGCTGCAGAATGCCGTGCTGAACGGGCTTGGCG
>JBAVTI010000430.1:0-1954 GCA_049696055.1 Paracoccaceae bacterium
GGCTAGAGCGGATCATCACCTCGTTGTCGTCAATCCGGGGCGACTGCACCTCGGCAACGGTCAGTTTTTTCGGTTCGTCGAATATCAAAGCTTTCATGATGTCCTCCCCAGGCGGCTCACGGAACGATTTCCAGCCTGCCGCTGAGGGCAGAGGCGAATACCGCTTCCAGAAGCGCGATGTTGTTGATCAAATGGTCGGCGGTGATCGGATAGTCGGCCTGACCCCGCACGGCGCGGGCGAAGGCAACCAGATTGTCCTTGACCGGCTCGGCCGGGGGCACCTCGACCGTCGTGATCTTTTGCCCCGCAAGACCGGTCGTCACGATCCAGCCATCCGGGCTTTCGACATGGGCCTTGTCGCGCACGTCGATCCAGCCTTTCGAGCCAAAGACGGTGAAACGCGACATGAAAGGGTTAGCCAGCGAGGCCGATACATAGGACGTCCCGCCGCCCTTGAACTTCACATAGGCAGAAACCGTGTCGCCCTGCGGCAGGTCAGACGACAGATTCTCGCAATGGCAAAGCACGCTTTCTGCGGGCCCCAACAAGCGCACCGACAGGTCCAGAAGGTGAATGCCCGTCGCCGTCATGCCCCCCGCCGGCGCGTTCTTGGCCTGCAGCCGCCAGTTGCTGCGGTCCAAAGCCAGAAACTTGTCATGGCTGAAGTTGGCCTCGATCTGCTGGATACGGCCGAGCTCGCCCGAATCGGCGCGGGCCAAAAGGTCAGCAATCGGCGGGTCCCAGCGGCGTTCGTGCCCCATGCCCAGCACCAGCCCGGCGCCTTGGCAAAGCGCCACGGCCTTTTCGGCCCCCGCCTTGGTCAGTGCCAGCGGCTTTTCGCAAAACACATGCTTGCCCGCCGCCACAGCCGCCTCGATCTGTGCGCCGTGCAACTCGTGCGGGGTGGCCAGAACCACCGCCTCGACCGCCGGGTCATTCAGCGCATCGGCATAATCGGCCGACAGTGCCACGCCCCTTTCGGCACACAAGGCCGCCACCGAATCTACATTCGGCTCGACCGCGCGCACCACCTGGATTTCCCCGGGTGCGGCCTGCAGGACGGCGAGCATTTTCTTGCCCCACCAGCCCATTCCGATCAGCGCAATTCGCACCGGTTCGCTCATCTCTGCTTGACCTTCTCTTCGTAACACTATGATTTCAAGACGGAATGATCTTCAGCGTGCGCAACTCGTCAAAGACGTCATAGAAGCTTTGCCGCGTTACCCGGAACTTGTCGAAACCGAGGGTCCGGCTGTTGCCCATGTCGGTAAAACACTCCAGCGTGCGGCCAAGATCGGCATCGCTATGCCACCACGAGGCCAGTTTGCCGACCGGAATATCCTGCAGCCCATGCTTGGCCACGATCTCGGCCCAAAGCGTCGGCGCATCAGCCATTTGGGTTTCGAGCGGCGTCGGATGGCCCGGATAGGTCGCCGCCTCCAGCCCGAAATAGGCCGCGATCTGACCCCAAAGCCAGTTCCAACGGAAGACATCGCCGTTCACGATGTTGAAGGGCGTATCGGCGGCCTCGGGCGTCGTCGCGGCCCACAAAAGCTGATCGGCAAGGATTCGGGCATCGGTCACATCGGTGACCGCATTGTATTGTTCGGGCGAGCCGGGATAGACGAAGGGCTTCCCGGTGTGCTTGCAAATCGAGGCATAGACAGCCAGCGTCACCGCCATGTTCATCGCATTGCCGACCACAAAGCCGATCAGGGTGTGGGGGCGATGAACGCTCCACTTGAACCCGCGCTTGGCGGCATATTCAAAGACCACGTCCTCCTGCGAATAGTAGAAATTCGCGCCCGGCAAACGCGGGCTGGATTCCAGGAAGGGCGTGTAGGGTCGAACCTTGGCGTAATCCTCGAACGACCCAAGGTAATGCTTCAACCCGGTGACCAGCGCCGCGTGCTGCAACGGTGCCGTCTCCAGCCCGTCGAACAGGGCGCGCACC
>JBAVTI010000431.1:0-12991 GCA_049696055.1 Paracoccaceae bacterium
TCCACGATTGCGCGACGGTGTTGCCATGCGGCACCCTTGCGCGCAAAAGCGGGGCGAAAATGAACTCGATGGTCAAAGAACTTGCAGCCGAAATTGCCGCGTGTCGCTTGTGCGCCGACAGTTTTGCCACAACCGCCACCGCCCACCAGCCGCGCCCGGTGGTCTGGTTTCAGGCCTCGGCAAGGTTGTTGATTGCCGGTCAGGCCCCCGGCGCACGCGTCCACGCCTCGGGCGTGCCGTTTTCCGACCCATCGGGTGATCGGCTGCGATACTGGACCGGTCTTAGCACATCCGCATTTTATGACCGCGACCGGGTGGCGATCGTGCCGATGGCATTTTGCTTTCCGGGCTATGACGCCAAAGGTGCCGATCTGGCCCCGCCCGCCTGCTGCGCCACCACATGGCGGGCGCGCACAATGGCCGCGCTGCCCAATATCCGCCTGACCCTGCTGGTCGGCGGTGCGTCGCAACACTGGCACTTGGGAACCAAATCGGTGGGTGCAACCGTGGCGCTTTGGCAAGAAACCTTACGTCTGCGGCGTATGATCCCCTTGCCGCACCCGTCGTGGCGCAATACGGGGTGGCTTAGGCGCAATCCGTGGTTTGAGGCGGATCTGCTGCCGGTTCTGCGCCAAGAGGTGCGCGCCGTGATGGAGCTTGAATTGTGACCAAACGCACCCCCCTGGATACCGCCTATGCCGCAATGGCAGCGCAGCCCGATGATGCCGCAGCCCGCCTGCAATTTTACGAACGCCTGGCCGATGGCGAAATGGTGATGCTGCTGGAAACCGAGGCCACGCGCGGCCAGATCACCCCCAAGGTGTTCGATCTCGAAGGCGGCCCGATGGTGCTGATCTTTGACACCGAAGAACGGCTGGGGGCCTTTACCGGCATCCCGGCGCCCTATGCCGCGCTGCCGGGCCGGGTGATTGCGGCGCAATTGGCAGGGCAGGGGGTTGGTCTGGGGATCAACCTGGGTGTTGCCACCGCGTCGATCCTGCTGCCACCCGAGGCGGTGGATTGGCTGGCCCAAACGCTGGACAATGCGCCGCAGCAAACCCAGGCCACCCCCACCGCCTTTCACGCCCCCGTCGGTCTGCCCGAAAGCCTGATCACCGGCCTTGACGCCAAACTTGCCCGCGCTGGTGCGCTTGCCAGCCACGCGTTGCTGGCCGCTGTCACCTATAGTGACGGTCGCCGCGGCCATATGCTTGCCTTTATGGATGCCGTGCCGGGCGCGGAAAACCCGCTTGCCCAAGCCACCGCCGAGGCGCTGACCTTTTCTGGCATTGATGCGGGTGAAATCGATGTGGCCTTCATGACCACCGCCGACCCCGCCGCCCAGCATATGATGCGTGTCGCCCTGCGGTTTGATTTGCCGGTGCCCGAAACGCAAACCCCCTCGGCCCCGCAAGCCCCCGGCACCGATCCTACCCGCCCACCGATTTTGCGATGATTGGCACCGCCAATCGGCCAAACACCCCAATCTCAATGGGGTATAATAATACCTATTTTACAACCAATTGATTTATAACAAAAATATACCGACCCACGCCCTTGACGCAACGCGCCCTATGCGGGATACACCCCCATCTTAGACCTCGGGGCGCTTTGCCTCGCCTCACTTCATAGGGTTACCAATGAAAACCTTTACCGCAACGCCTGCGGATATTACCAAGAAGTGGATCCTGATCGACGCTGAAGGCGTTGTTCTGGGCCGCCTCGCCACCCTGGTGGCTAGTATCCTGCGCGGCAAGAATAAGCCGACCTTCACGCCGCACATGGACATGGGCGATAACGTGATCATCATCAACGCCGACAAGGTGCAGATGACGGGCAACAAGCGCGCTGACAAGCGTTACTACTGGCACACCGGCCACCCGGGCGGCATCAAGTTCCGCACGGCAGCCCAAGTGCTGGATGGCGCTCACCCCGAGCGTGTCGTTGTCAAAGCTGTTGAACGTATGATCACCCGCAACTCGCTTGGCCGTCAACAGATGACCAACCTGCGCGTCTACGCCTCGGCCGAGCATCCGCATGAAGCCCAGCAACCCGAAGTTCTCGACGTCAAGTTGTTGAACCCGAAGAACACGCGGAGCGCATGAGCATGTCGGAAATCAAATCCCTCGACGATCTGAAATCGGTTGTCACCGAGACGGCAGCCCCGGTTGTTGTCGCCGCCCCCCGTGTTGCCGTGCGCGACAAGCTGGGCCGCTCGTATGCGACGGGCAAGCGTAAGAACGCTGTCGCCCGCGTCTGGATCAAGCCGGGCACCGGCAAGGTTATCGTCAACGGCAAGACCATGGCAGAATACTTTGCCCGCCCGGTTTTGCAGATGATCCTGCGTCAGCCGTTCACCGTTGCTGGCGTCGAAGGTCAGTTTGACGTGATGGCAACGGTCGCTGGTGGTGGTCTTTCGGGCCAGGCTGGTGCTGTGAAGCACGGCGTTTCCAAGGCTCTGCAACTTTATGAACCTGCCCTGCGTGGCGCGCTCAAGGCTGCTGGCTTCCTGACCCGCGACAGCCGCGTGGTGGAACGCAAGAAATACGGCAAGGCCAAGGCGCGTAAGAGCTTCCAGTTCTCCAAGCGTTAATCTGCCCTTACCATCGCTACAAAGGCCCGCGCATGTCGCGGGCCTTTTGCGTTTTACGAATTAAAACCCAAAAAAAGGGGGCCGGGAAAGTTCCGGCCCCCAGTTTGGGGTAAAAATGGCGGGGGTAAGCTGTCTGGGGCAAACCCGTAGATAGGTTCAGTCGCGCCAGAACGGCTTGCTGGCCTCAACGCTCGCGGATTGTTCCGACAGGCCAATATCGCGCAGCAGATGCGGCTCTAACCGGCCAAGCATCTGGCGGCTTTGGCGTCGGGTTTCCCAATTCAGCACCACATGCGCAAACCCAAACACCATGCGCGACAGGGGCGGCAAAGTGCGGTTCGGGTTCAGGTCGATCAGCGGGGATTTCGTCAGGATATGCGCCATAGGGCACCTTTTGTATTGATACAATGCAGGGTTTTCGATATGTGAATGATACAATACCCGCACATTAAGCGCCAGAGGAACATTGTGACTGATACAAGTTGGGCCCCCGATCTTACACAATTCCCCGGGCCAAAATACCTTGGCCTGACCCGCGCCCTGCGCGAGGCGATCAAGTCGGGGCAAATGCCTGCCAATACGCAACTGCCGACGGTGCGCGATCTGGCCTACCGGATCGGCGTCACCCCCGGCACGGTGTCGCGCGCCTATCAACTGGCCACTCAGGAAGGTCTGCTTGCCGCCACTGTCGGGCGCGGCACCTTTGTCTCCAGCATCACCCCGCGCCTTGGCCCAACCCAATCGCTGTTTGTCGACCGCGACCCCGGTCTGGTGGCTGGCCTTGTTGATCTGCGCTCGCCGCAATTGCCTGATGTGGGGCAGGGTGCTGCGATCGCCACCGCCCTGCGTCTTGTCGCGGATAGCATCGGCACCAGCTGGCTTGATTACCCCAGCCAACGCAAAGAGGCGCCCCTGCGCGCGGCGGTCTGCAGCTTTCTTTCCGACCGGGTGCTTGGCCCCGCCACCCCCAACGACGTGGCCCTGACCCACGGTGGCCAAAGCTCGATCAACCTTGTGTTCCAATGCTGTCTGCGCGGCGACCGCCCCGTGGTGCTGACCGAAGATCTTGCCTACCCCGGCTTTCGCCATGCCGCCCGCCTGTCGCGCGCCGATGTGGTGGGTGTGGAAATCGACAGCGACGGCCTGCGCCCCGACGCGCTCGAGGCCGCCTGCCGCCGTCACGGCCCGCAAGTGCTGTGCTTGACCACCGAAGCGCAAAACCCCACCGCCGCCCGGATGCCTGATGCCCGCCGGATCGAAATTGCCCAGATCGCCCGCGCCTTCGATTTGCAGGTGCTAGAGGACGATTGCTATTCCACCGCTGACAGCACAGCCCCGGCCCTTCGTGCGCTTGCCCCTGAACGCACGTGGTATGTCGGCAGCCTGTCGAAATCCGTCTCGGCGGCGCTGCGGTTTGGCTACATTCTGTGTCCGACCGGGATGGGCGAGGCGGGCCGCCTGACCGCGCAACACAGCTTTTTCGCCCTGTCACGCCCGGTATCCGATCTTTGCCTTGAATTGCTAAGCTCGGGTGCGGTGGACCGCCTGCGCCGCGATGTGCAGATTGAATTTTCCAACCGCCTGCAAGCCGTGGTCAATGCCTTGGGTGTATTTGATCTGCACTGGCAACCCGGCCTGCCGTTCGTCTGGCTTCGTCTGCCACAAGGCTGGCGCGCCTCGACCTTCGCCCGCATGGCCGAGGCCGCAGGCGTGCTTGTCCGCCCCGCTGATGAATACGCTCTGATCCATGGCCGCGCGCCCAATGCCGTGCGTCTTGCCATCGCCGGCGGCATCGCGCGCCCCCGCTTTGATGAAGCACTGGACACTTTGGCCCGCCTGCTGTCCAGCCCACCGTCGGATATGGCGGTTTAATCCACAGATTTCTTGCTGCAAACGTATGGCGCAAAGCCATACGTAAACCATACGTAAATCATACCCCTGCAAAACTGTGGCAACACGGACTCAATCACGCGCAATTGAGGCTGAAACGATTGACCAATCAGCAGGGTGGCCCGCATAGTATGTTCAGAGCAGTTATAAAAAAGAGACCCAAAATGGGACACCAAGCCGCCTTTCACGCCCCTCACGGGGGCGCAGATTTTCTTGCAATGCGCAAAACCCGCCTCGGCACCACCGAGATCGTGTATGACGACGGCGTTGCCCGCCGCATCGTCTGGCGTGTCGACACCCCCGAGTTCAGCGAAGCCCGCCTGACCGATGCCCTGCGCGTCGCCGTTGGTGCGTTGCGCGTGGTTCCCGCCCTTTATAACGAGCTTAAAAAGCGGGCGATCCCTGTTGAACGCGTCGCAGGTTGATCCTATTCCGCGCCGCGCCCAAACGGGAATGGCGCGGCTTTCCAAGAAAATGATCAAATTTTAGAGTTATATTTTTCAATGACTTATGCGGTGTTTCACCCTCAACTTCGGTCTTTTGGCCGGGGCATTTTGCAATTGCCCCCTTTTCATGTGCCCCCGCATGTGCCAGAAAAAGACAAAATGACGATATAAATCACGCCGCTTACAGGGGGCACTATGGATCTAGGCACGCGTTGGGCGCGCTTCAGGAAAACTGAAGCCGCCAGTGGGTTGATGCTGGTTAGCCCGACCGCCCTTTATGCAATTCTTCTGCTCGCGGCCCCCCTTGCGACCATTATCATCTATTCGGTTATGACCGATGGTTACCTGACGATCGAACCGATCTTTACCCTTGGGAATTACGTCGAGACCTGGACCAATAAAATCTATCGTTCGGTGATGATGCGATCGCTTGGCGTTTCCATGTCAGTAACGGCACTCACGGTGCTATTGGCCTATCCGGTTGCCTATTTCGTTAGCTTTCATGTCCAGACTTCCAAAAAGTCACTTTGGCTTTTTCTAATCACGATTCCGTTTTGGACCAGTTATCTGATCCGGGTTTTCCTTTGGAAAGTGATTCTTGGTTATAATGGTGTGATCAATTCGGCTCTTTTGTGGTTGGGCATTATTGACGAACCTTTGCAGGCGATTTCTTATAATGTGCAGGCGTTTGTAGTGACGCTTGCCCACGCGTATGCGCCGTTTGCAATTCTGCCAATCTTTGTGGTTTTGGAAAAGATCGACCGCTCGCTGCTAGAGGCGGGTCAGGACTTGGGCGAGTCAAAGTTCCGCACTTTTATCAGGGTTACTCTGCCGCTGTCGATGCCCGGCGTCATTGCCGCCGTGCTTATCGTTTTCATTCCAACCATTGGCGATTACGTAACCCCGAACCTGATTGGGGGGGGTAAAATTCCGATGATTGCCAATATGATCGAAGTGTTGATGTTGGTCAGTGACAATAAACCTCTCGGGGCGGCCATCGCAGTTTCGGCGATGCTGATCGTTACGGCGGTCAGTCTGATCTTCCTGTTCCTGAACCGCCGTTTTCTCAGGGGGCAGAAATGAAGTTTTCCGGTCTGCGCATCTACGCCATCGGCTATTTGATTTTCCTTTACGCACCAATCATTCTGCTGCCGCTTTTTGCGTTTAACGACAGCAAAGTCATCGCATTTCCGCTTTCCGGGTTTACGGGCCGGTGGTTTGTCGAAATGTGGCACGACGCACAGTTGTTTGCCGCCCTGAAGAACAGTCTGATCGTCGCAGTTTCGGCATCGGTGATGGCCACGACGTTTGGGGTTTTTGCCGCACGTGCCACCACGCGTTTCAGCTTTCCGGGTAAGGCCGGGATTATGGGCCTGATCATGTTGCCGCTGGTGCTGCCTGAAATGATCGTGGCGATGTCCTTGCTGGTGGTTCTGCTTTCAATCGGAATCCCGCTGTCGATTTTTACAATTATCCTTGGGCATGTGTTGATTTGCACGCCCTTTGCTGTGGCGATTTTGTCTTCTGCTTTCCAATCTCTGGATAAATCACTCGAAGAAGCAGCATATGATTTGGGTGAAACGCCATTTTCCACCTTCAGACTGATAATCCTGCCGCTGGTAATGCCCGGTATCATTTCAAGCTTGCTTATCTCTTTTACCATCAGCTTGGATGAATTCATCATCGCCTTCTTCCTTGGCGGCAATGAAACGACACTTTCGGTCTATATCTTCGGCCAGTTTCGTTTCCCGGCCAAAGTTCCAGCAATCATGGCGCTTGGCACTATTCTCGTGTGCCTTTCCATTCTTCTTCTGTCCATCGCTGAATATTTCCGCCGCCGTGGCATTGCCAAAGCGGGTGGTAAAGATACCGGAGGCTTCCTGTGACGTCTGAAAAACCCACAATGATCGAGTTCAAGGACGTCCATAAATACTACGGCGATTATCACGCGCTGCGGGGTATTACCGCGACGATCAAGGCGGGCGAATTCTTTTCGCTGCTGGGGCCTTCGGGATGTGGCAAGACCACGCTTTTAAGAACGATTGCCGGGTTCGAGGGGATATCTTCCGGCGCCGTAATGATCGACGGCAAGAACATGCAAGACGTTCCCGCTAATCAGCGGCCGACGAATATGGTTTTCCAAAGCTATGCTATTTTCCCGCATTTGACCGTGGCCGAAAATGTCGGCTTTGGGTTGCGGCGTGACAAGCTTTCCAAAGATGAAATGGCCCGCCGCGTTGGCGAGGCACTAGAGATGGTTGGCTTGAAAGGCTATGGCGCACGGGCGGCGCATGCGTTGTCAGGCGGGCAGCGGCAGCGGGTGGCCTTGGCGCGGGCTTTGATCCTGAAGCCGAAGGTTTTGTTGTTGGATGAACCGCTTTCGGCGCTGGATAAGAAGATGCGCGAACAGATGCAGGTCGAGTTGATCCGGTTGCAGCGTCAGGTTGGGATTACCTTCATCCTGGTCACCCACGATCAGGAAGAGGCGCTGGTCATGTCGGACCGGATTGCCGTGATGTTTGAAGGTGAGATTGCCCAGTTGGCCGATCCTGAAACGCTGTATCGGAGGCCAAACTCGCGGAAGGTGGCGAATTTTATCGGGACGATGAACTTTGTTCCGGCCACGATCCTTTCGGAAACGGAGGGCAAGCTGGAAGTCGAGGCGCAGGGGTTCGGCAAGATCAGTTTGAACGCCGATCAGGCCCAGGGGGCGGCTTCGGCTGAGGGGGCTTCGGTGGGGTTCAGGCCGGAAACGCTGACCGTGCTATTTGAAGGGCAGGTCGCGACGGATCGGGAGAGTATGGCCACGATTGAGGAGGTCGTCTATTACGGCGACATGACTTATTACGACGCCAAGATGGACGGCTGTCAGGTTCCGGTTCGTATTTCCATGCGGAACGTTTTTGGGCGGCCCGTGCTGGATATCGGGGCTCGGGCGCGGGTTGCCTGGTCTTCGGGAGCGCTGGTATTGTTTCGATAACACGCGTGTTATGGCGGGTAAGTCATTGATGTTAAACGGTTATCCGTTTTTTGTTAACCAAATATTAGGGTGTTATCACACCCTGCGGCTACCTGTCGGGCGGCAGCAGACCAAGGCCGCGCAGGTAGATGCCGATCCCGGCCTCGAGCAGTTCTTCGGCGGGAAAGGGCGATTTGGCACCGGGATTGCCGCGGGTGAACAACTCGACTACGCCATGTGACATCGCCCAGATATGGGCGGAAAACATTGACGCTGGCGGGCGTTTTGCGGGGGGAATGTTTTGCGAAAGGCTTTCTGCGGCGCGTTCCAACACGCCACGGGCCTTGGAGGCAACCAACGCCAGATCGGGAAAAGTGTTCAGCGACAACCCGCTTTCGAACATCGCCATATAGTGACCGGGATATTTGCGCGCAAAGGCAAGATAGGCGCGGCCCGTCGCCTCGAACGCCGCAAGAGCAGTGGGTTTGCCTTCGTTATAGGCAAATTCCATCAGGGCGGCGAAGATGTCGTAACCTTGGCGCGCGACCTCGGCGATCAGATCATCCCGACCGGCAAAATGCCGGTAGACGGCGGCGGGCGTGACATCGGCAACCTTTGCCGCCTCGGAAAGGGTAAAACCTTGCGGGCCCTTTTCGGCAATCAACGCCAGCGCGGCCTCGACCAACGCCTGGCGCAGATTGCCGTGATGGTAACCCCGTTTAGTCATCCGAACGGTCAGACCACATATCGGGGCCACCACAGATCTTGTCATCGGGTTTGCCGATGATCTTGGTATCTTTACCTTTGTAATCAATGGCATGCAGCACAGTTTGAATGGCTGCGATCCGGGCGCGTTTCTTGTCGTCAGAGCGGATCACCGTCCAAGGGGCGACTTTGGAGTGACCGCGTTTCAGGGTTTCCTTGATCGCGGTGGAATAGGCATCCCATTTGGGCAGGCCGTCAATGTCGATCGACGACAGTTTCCACTGTTTCAGCGGGTCTTTTTCACGATCGAGCATGCGTTTAAGCTGTTCGGCGCGGCCCACATCCAGCCAGAATTTCACGAAAATGATGCCCTCATCGACCAGCATTTTCTCAAACGCCGGAAGCTGATGAAAGAACGCCTCTTTTTGCTCGGGCGTGCAAAAGCCGAAAACCGGTTCGACAATGCCGCGATTATACCAGCTGCGATCAAACATCACCATTTCACCCTTGGCAGGCAGCCAGTCGATGTAGCGTTGAAAATACCACTGCGCTGCCTCGCGGTCAGAGGGTTTCGCCAAAGCTACAACGCTGGCAACCCGCGGGTTCAGGTTTTCGCGCATGGCATCAATGGTGCCGCCTTTGCCCGCCGCATCGCGGCCTTCAAACACCACCACCACCCGTTTGCCGGTGGATTTGAGGTCGGCATGCATCTGGACCAGCTGAATTTGCAGCGCTTCCATATGGGATTCGTAGTCTTTCGACTTCATTTCTTCGCGGTAGGGATAGGATTTCGACATGATGTCGTCGCTGTCGGCTGCCTCGATGGCTTTGCGGACAGATTTCGGGGCGTCGGCTTTGAAGTAGCGGCTGATGGCACCATCGAAGGGCAGAGGCATATCGGGTTTCCTTGTGCGTTTGCGCCAGTATGGCGATTGCGGCGGTTAGCGCAATGTGGCGCGTTTGGCGGCGCGGTGGATGGCCGCAAGAACCGCATCGGTATGGGTGTGGTGCGGCATGTGCCCGGCGCCGGGAAGCAGGGTGAGGCTGGCATTTGGCAGCAGTTTTGCCAGCGGTTCGGAATGGATATGGTGCGGCACGATGGTGTCGGTATCGCCGTGAATAAGTTCGACCGGCAGGGTCAGGCTGGGGTAGTGCGCCGACTGGGCCTGCAGGTGGAATTTTAGTTGATTGACCTGCGCATTGTTGGCCCGCAGCGATTTTCGCCGCAGCGTCAGGCCAACGCCGACGCTATGGGCATAGGTGGCGGGGGCGGAGTCTGGGGTAAAAATCTCGGCAATGGTCGCCTCGGCGCGGGGGGTGGTGACGAAAGCCGAGGCCAGCGGGATCAGCAGGGCGGCACCAAGGCGGCTGGCGGTCAGGCGATACCACAGGCCAAGCTCACCGGGCCACGGCATGGTCGCCCCCGCCACGATGACGAGGGCTGCGGTGTTGGCAGGGTCTTGCAGGGCCCATGCCATCGCGACAGAACCGCCGTAGGAATGGCCCAAAACCAGCGGGTTTTGCACGCCAAGCTGGGCCGCAGCAGCGCGCAGAATGTGCGCTTGGGCCGCCGGAGAAAGCGTGTCGTCGCGGCCTTCGGACCAGCCAAGGCCGGGGCGATCAAAGGCAATCACCCGGAAATGCGGGGCAAGCCGCGCGGTCAGGGCAAAGGTGAAATCGCGGGTGCTGCCCGAGGCGCCGTGGATCAGGATCAGGTCGGGGCCGGTACCGGTGATATCGGCGTGGACCGCGATTTGGTTAACCATCAGGCGTTGACCTGTGGCTGGAAAGGCAGACTCGGCCTGCGCTTCGCGGGTGGCGGCACGTCGCCGGGTGACGGCTGCCATGCCGCCAAGTGCAAGCGTTGCGAGGATAAGGCTAGTTGCCAATTTGCGCCAGATCGTAGGGGGTGGATTGGTATATCTCGTTGATCCAATTGCCATAAAGCAGGTGGGCGTGGCTGCGCCAGCGGTTGAAGGGTGGTTTGGCCGGGTTATCATCGGGGTAGTAATTGGTCGGCACATTGATCGGGGTGCCGTTGGCCACATCGCGGTCGTATTCCTGTTTCAGGGTGTCGCTGTCGTATTCGAAATGGTTAAAGATATAGAGCGCGCGGTGGGCGGGATCTTCGACCAGGCAGGGGCCAACCTCGGGCGAGCCAAGCAGGGTTTTGAGGCCGGGGGTGGCATCAATTTCGGCCGCACGCATTTCTGTCCAACGCGAAACCGGGATGACGCAATCATCGGAAAAGCCGCGCAGGTAAGGCGAGGTGGGGCAGAGATTGCGGTGGCGAAAGCAGCCAAAGGCTTTGTGCGCCAGCATGTGTTTTTGGACGCCATGAAAATGGTTGATCATCGCCATGCCGCCCCAGCAGACGCCAAAGGTGGAGTGGACGTTGGTTTGCGTCCAGTCCATCACCTCGCAGAGTTCGTCCCAATAGGTGACCTGTTCGAAAGGCAGGTGTTCGATGGGCGCGCCGGTGATGATCAGGCCGTCGAACTTTTCGGATTTGGCATCGCTGAAGGGGCGGTAGAATTCTTCCATATGCTCGGCGGCGGTGTTTTTGGTTTGGTGTTCGGACATGCGGATCAGGTGCAGGTTGATCTGCAAGGGCGTGGCACCGATCAGGCGGGCGAACTGATTTTCGGTTTGGATTTTCTTGGGCATCAGGTTGAGAAGGGCGATGCGAAGGGGGCGGATTTCCTGGGTCGCGGCCCGTTCTGGCGACATCACCATGACGCCTTCGTTCCGCAGAACGTTGTAGGCGGGCAGGGTGGTGGGCAGGGTGATGGGCATCGTGTTCTCCGGGTGGGCTGGCTTGGATTTAGGGGGTTTTGCGCGCGGCTCAAGAGGGGCGGGTGGTGATGGCCTGAGCGATGAGGTCGATGAAGCCTGCGGTATCGTGGACGGCGGCGATTTGTTCGGCGGTGACGGTGACGCCCCATTTGGCCATGGCGGCATAGCGCGGTTGGCGGTGGGCGAGGGCGCGGGCGTAGGTCCAGCGCACAAAGGCGTCGGGATCGACCTGGGTTTCGGTTTGGCGGGTTTCGCTGCGGTATTGATCCCAGGCGGTTTGCAGGAATTCGGGCTGGTAATACATCGGCTTGGGCGCGCGATCAAAGCGGCGGATCAGTTCCGCGGTATGGGCATCCGAGCCTTTGATCCAGATCAGCAGCAGGTTTTCCGCCAGTGCCTTCATCACCGGATCGGCGGGGTTTGCGGGCTCTACCACCTCGCAGATCGAGCCGCCGGAATCGCAGACGAAGCTGTTGTAGCCATAGATGTCGCGCGCGCGGGCAATAAAGCGCGGCGTGTCGAGCAGCGAGGCAATCTCGGCCTCGCGGTGTTGGGCCTGACGCAGCATGTATTCGGCAAACGGCACGCCACCTTTGTCGGGATTGCCGGGTTTGCCAAGGTAGGTCGATAGCGGGGCGAGGTTGTTGAAGGTGATGTTGGAGGCGATATAGACGCTGTCTGTCATCAAGAGTTCGCGCAGGAACGGCACCTTCATCGCCTCGCGCTTGAAATTGTCGGCAATGAATTCGCCCATATAGCGCGTGCCGATGCGGTAATCGACCGAGTAGTGAAACCAGCCGCCCGCGCTGGCCGCCCCATCGCGCAGCATCGAGGCGACATGGGTTTTGCCCAGACCAGACATGCCAAACAACAAGATGCGCTTATCGGTGGCCGCGCGCCAATCGTCTGCGGTTTGATAGATCATCTGCGCTGCCTTTGTGCCTGCCTTTGCCCCGGACCTTTGTGTTAGCGCGCCTAAGGCCAGAGATCACGCGAAATTTGTGCGCAGGGCGGTGACGATGCGGCCATCAATCACCAGAAGGCCAAGGGCCAACAGGGCAAACCCGGCAAAGGCCCGCAGCGGCAGGGTTTCTTGCAGCACCAGCGCCCCCAATACCACGGCAACCGGGGCGACCAGAAGCGTCACCAGACTAAGGTTGCCCGCCCCGGCCATGGCCAGAACGCGGTAATACAGCAGGAAAGCAAGGGCTGTGGAAATGGCGGCGAGGTAGGCGAGAGCGAACAGGATTTGGGGCGGGTGGTTCAGGGTGGGGATGCCATCGTGGATCAGCGCGGTTGGCAGCATGATCAGCGCTGCGCCCGTCAGCATACCTGCGGCTGCGACCTGTGGTGGCAGGCCAGAGAGTCGCACGCGGGCCCATGACGCTGCGAAACCATAGGAGATGGAGGCCGCGATGAGGGCGAGTTGCGACAGTGAGGTAAGGTTAAACGAGGACAGGGCGTCATAGCCTATGATCACTACAACCCCAGTGAAGCCCAAACACACCCCAATCATCCGGCGGCCCGTCAAGCGTTCATCGCGAAACACGATGGCCGCAACGAGCACGCCAAAGATCGCGGTTGAGGCGTTGAGAATGGCGG
>JBAVTI010000432.1:0-1736 GCA_049696055.1 Paracoccaceae bacterium
CCCATATCGCCATCGTGTCCGACCGGATGGGCAGCGCCGCCCCGCTCATTCTGCACAACATTGGCCGTGGTGCCCAAGAAGAAGACAGCCTGTTCGAATACCCCATCACCGGCCATTACCGCATCACACCAGACGCCGCCGATCGCCTGCGCGCCTTGGGCACCTGACCCATGCTGAATTCACTCCACAGTGGGCTTTCACCGCCCAGGCGAAGACGGCTGAAAAGCCGGATAAGCGCGCCCTAAAACCCCGCTTCCAGCTGCACCAGCAGCGCCGCCAACATCGCCTCGCACCGCGCCAACTGCGCACAGCTCACATATTCATCCGGCTTATGGCCCTGCGCCATCGACCCCGGCCCACAGATCACCGTCGGTATCCCCAACCGAGCCGAAAACAACCCGCCCTCGGTGCCAAAGGCCACTTTGATCGTGCCATTCGCGCCTGTCAAAGCCTTGACGAAATTCACCACAGCCGCATCGGTCGGCGTGCCCAAGCCGGGATAATCCCACAGCCGTTCGACCCGGATTTCCGCCTCGGGAAACTCGCCCCGCAACGGTGCCACAATCGCCTCCGCCGCCGCCCGCAATTCGGCAATCAACGCATCCGTATCCTCGCCCGCCAAAGACCGGATTTCGAAATCCAGCACACAGGCGTTTGGCACAATATTTACCTGCACCCCGCCATTCATCCTGCCCACATGCAACGTGGTATAGGGCACATCATAATCGCCATCGCGCATGCCATGCCTTGCCAGCTTCGCCTGCAACCCCCTCACGGCATTCAGAAAATCCGCCCCCAGATGCAGCGCGTTCAACGCCATCGGGGCCAAGGCCGAATGCCCTTCGCGCCCGACGCAGGTCGCGCGCAACGCGATCTTGCCCTTGTGCCCGGTGGCCACCTGCATCCCCGTAGGCTCGCCCACAATGCACATTGCCGGTCGCACCGGCGCGGCTGCCAACATATCAATCAACGACCCGACGCCCAGACACCCCACCTCTTCGTCGTAGGAAAGCGCCAGATGCAGCGGCACCTTCAATGGCCGCCCCGACGCCTCGGATTGGGCCGCCGCGATCATCGCCGCAATTGCGCAGGCAACAAACCCCTTCATATCGGTGGTTCCGCGCCCGTACAGCCGCCCGTCCTGTTCGGCCAAGGTAAACGGATCGCGCAACCACGCCTGCCCCTCTACCGGCACCACATCGGTATGCCCAGACAGCATCACCCCGCCCACCCCCGCGGGCCCTACCGTTGCAAAAAGGTTGGCCTTGCCACCCGCCGCATCCGGGATCAACACCACAGCAATTCCCGCCTCGGCAAGCAATCCGCGCACATAGTGCATCAGCGCGATATTCGGCTTGGAACTTACCGTATCAAACGCCACCAACCGTTCCAGAATACCGCGCATGTCCATCCCATCACCCCTTGCTTGCGCCCCACAAAACCCCAAATCCGCGCCCGCCGAAACCCCCGTTTCACCGAATAACCGATACGGCCTTTCCAACCCCCCGCCCGCCTGCCAAAGTCGCACCACCCTAACCCCCGAGCGTTCCATGATCCGCACCCTGTGCTTGCTAGCCCTTCTTGTAACACCCGCCTTCGCCCAAGACGCGGTGGCGAACCTTGATCCGCAGCACGCGGGCCACCCCACCGCCGTTGCCCAACTGGCCTTCGCCCACGCGCTATACACTTATGCCCTCGCCAATAAAGACCCGGCCACAATGCTGACCGCGGCCAAA
>JBAVTI010000433.1:0-4638 GCA_049696055.1 Paracoccaceae bacterium
ATCAAAACGGCGGCAGGGGAAACCTTGCCGCCGTTTTTCTATTATACCCAAACGCTTGAACCGCAGCGTATTTTTCCCAATTCACCCCAAAACCAAGGCGGTTTGTGATCCGCCTTACCCCCTGAAAAACGCCAAATCCCTAATCCAGCCCCAGATCCGCCGCCACAATCCCCAGATCCCGCGCCGCCCCCAGTGACAAAACCGGGCTGTCCAACCCCAGCGGCTCTTGAAACCGCCGGATCGCCTCGCGGGTGGCCACATCCATCTCGCCGGTCAGCGGCAGCAGATACAGCCCCCGCGCCTTTAGCGCCCGCTGCAGCGTGGCAATGAAATCTACTGTCAATTCCGCCGCACAGGGGGTGCGAAACCACACCTCCTCACGGTCTTTGATGATCTTTTGCTGCGTCACGGTATGATAACTGGCCGGGATCAGCACCGTGCCATCGGGCGCCAGCGTGGCGGGTTCTTCCACCTGCTCGGTCACCGTCTCGATCACCGCCGGGGTCACATCCGAGGCATGGCAAACCCCGTCCACCGCCACAGGCTCGCGCCGCAACAGCCCATCCGACAGATCGGCCCGCCCCGGCGCTTGCGGCACATAGGCCCCCTGACAGGCGGCCAGCGCCAGCATCGAGGTGAAAACAAGGGGTCTGATCATCCGCCGGTCGCTGCCTGCTATTGCCCGTAAACCCGGTTCGCCCCGGCTTTGTCGCACCCAGCATAACCGGATTTTGGGCGTGACGAAAGGCTATCCTTCCCCGCCCTAGGGCTGATCCCCGGCCCGCGTGCCATCATGGCGAAAATCCGACCGCAGCAATTGGTCCAGCATCGGCGACAGA
The DNA here is from genome assembly GCA_049696055.1 of Paracoccaceae bacterium. GTDB lineage: Bacteria > Pseudomonadota > Alphaproteobacteria > Rhodobacterales > Rhodobacteraceae > JBAVTI01. The sequence continues at coordinate 840 of JBAVTI010000433.1, forward strand.
TCCTCGATCATCTCGGCCACCACATGCACAACCCCCGCCTCGCGCTGCAACCGCCCCGTCACCCGCAGCAACCGCCCCGCAATCACCGCCCGGCGAAACCGCTCGTAAATATTGGCCCAGACCACCACGTTGCAGACCCCGGTCTCATCCTCCAAGGTCAGGAAAATCACCCCCTTGGCGGTGCCGGGCCGCTGGCGCACCAGTACCAGCCCCGCCACACAAACCCGCGCCCCCACCGACGGCTCGTTCAGCCGGGCATGCGGCAAGGCGGCGGGCGGGCGCGGCCAGCTGTTGGGAACAGGGGTGGGGGTCATCCAATCCGACATGTGAACAAACATAGAACATGCGCGGGTTTTGACAAGCCCGTGACGCAACGCCACCCCCTCTGGCAAATCCGCCAGAATTCGCCTATGCAACGCAAGACACAGCAGTTAGCGGCGACGAGGGCATTGATGGCAAAGATCACTTATGTAGAGTTTGGCGGCAAGGAACATGTCATTGACGTGGCCAATGGCCTGACCGTGATGGAAGGCGCGCGCGACAATGGCGTGCCCGGGATCGAGGCCGATTGCGGCGGTGCCTGCGCCTGTTCCACCTGCCATGTCTATGTCGCCGCCGATTGGGTCGCCAAACTGCCCAAGAAAGACGCGATGGAGGAAGACATGCTTGATTTCGCCTGGAACCCCGATCCGGTCCGCTCGCGCCTGACCTGTCAGATCAAGGTCACCCCGGCGCTGGATGGCCTTGTGGTGAACATGCCCGAAAAGCAAATCTAGGCGATGCGGGGCAGGGGCCTCGCCCCGGCGCTAACCCTAACCCTGACCTTGACGCTAGGCGCAGCCCCGGCAGCACAGGCCGAGGGCGCATTGACCCACGTCCTTAAAGCCACGCTTGTGCAGCCCACCACCCGCTACGATCATGGCGTGCTGGGCGACGCGATCGAATGGGGCGGGCTGCAAATCACCGGTTTACCCTGCAAAGCCTGTGGGGCTGTCACCAAGACCTTCACCCTGCCCAAAACCGCGGTGTTTGAAGATGTCAGCGCCCGTGTCGTCGATCTGGATGGCGACGGTCGCACCGAGGTGCTGGTAGTGGAAACCGATCTGGCGCTTGGGGCCTCGCTTGCCGTCTACAACACCACCGGCAAAGTCACCGCCACCCCCTATATCGGCGCGCCCCACCGCTGGCTTGCCCCTGCCGGCGTTGGCGATTTCGATGATGATGGCCACCCGGAAATTGCCTATATCGACCGCCCGCATCTGACCCGCGATCTGGTCTTTCTGCGCTATGCCGACGGCACCCTGACAGCCCTTGCCCGCCTGCCAAACCTGACCAATCACCGCATTGGCGACAGCCAGATATCGGGCGGCGTTCGCAATTGTGGGCAAGGTGACGAACTTGTTCTCGCCAACCCTGCCTGGACAGCCGTGATGGCCGCCCGCCTTGACGGCGCCGCCCCCCGCATGATCGCCGCCCTGAACACCGCCGCTGATCTAACTGCCGCTCTGGCCTGCAAGCCCTGACCACGCGGCTTTCTTACTGGCGAAAATATCCATGAACCCACCATGACAGAATCAAGGATTAACGCCGCAGCCGACCATATCCCCCGCTTCCCCGCCGCCTGCCGTATCGACACACCACGCTCCGCCCCCGACCTTCCCACCCCCAATGGCCAACCAACCCTGACCACATGGCTTTCTTACTGGTGAAAATATCCATGAACCGGTCGCCGCAGGATCAGGCAGTGCTGACCGCACTCGCCCATAATCCCTGGCCCCTATGCCACCCCCGCGTGCACTTGGGCCCAATCCCGACGCCGCTGCCCGCCAAACACCCCGACACGCGGCCAACGCCGCCGTCAGTTGACCTTGCGCGCGGGCATGAAGGGCAAGGGGGCCACCGGGATGCCATCCTCGATCAGCTTGCGTGCCTCTTCTGGCTTGGCCTCGCCATGGATCGCCCGCTCGGGCGCGTTGCCCGCATGGATGCGCCGGGCCTCGGTGGCGAAGTTCATCCCCACATAGTCCGAGTTTTTCTCAATCTCGCGCTTTAGGGCTGTCAGGGCCACTTCCATGTCACTTGACGGTGTCGACAGCGGGCCAGATGCCGCGCCCTTCGCCCCAGTGCCGTCAACAACGGCTGCCGCATCCGCCGTGGCAGGCGGGGCTTTGCCCTTGCCAGTGGGGCCTAGTGCCGGGGCCATCAAGGTCTTTTCAATCCGGGCGTCACCGCAAATCGGGCAGGCCAGCATGCCAGCCACCGCCAGCCCTTCAAAGGCCGCAGCCGATTGGAACCAGCTTTCAAAACCGTGGTCTTTGGGGCATTTCAACGCATAGCGGATCATTGGTCTACCGGGTCAGAGGTGCCGCAGGAACAATCGTCAGAATAGGCATGGGCGCGATCAGGATTGAACAGGGTCAAGCTCAAGATGGAATGTCCCCGCCAAAGATTCAAGCCGTGCTGCCCTTGTGCGGGCCTCTGCCCTTGTGCGGCGCACTGGTTTTCAGCGACGCGGGGGCCTTTGGCGGTGGAATATGGGCCTCAAAGTCATCCAGCATCGCTTGCAGTTCTGGCTCTGCTACCCGGCGGGCGGCTTTCTTTGGGGTAAACCACTTGCGCCGCCGCTCGCGGATTTCGGGGAACTTGTCGACCAGTTCCTTAACCCGCAGCGGAAAGACCGTCACCAGACAGGGCACGGTAACTCGCGGGCCTTCGGGCTTGCCAAGGCCTTTTCCATAGGAAAAAACCCCGATGCAATGGTCCGCGACCAGCCCTTCAACGCCGGCTTCTTCAAAGGCCTCGCGGGCGGCGGTTGCTTCGGGCGAAAGCCCCTCAATCGGCCAACCCTTGGGGATCACCCAGCGCCCGGTGTCGCGGCTGGTAATCAACAATACCTCAACCCGCGCACCAATCCGTCGCCAACAGATAGCGCCGTACTGTGTTTGCACCGCCTCCCCAGAAGGGGTGGCCAGGGGAGGACAAATGTTTTTCACGCCGCCTGCCTTGTTTGCCGTCTTGATGCCCCAGCTTTCCCGCCAGCACATTGCCTGCAACATGCTGCGGTAGCCGGGTTGTTGAACCCTAAACATGCCACAGATCAATGCGAAAGCCTAGGTTTTCCAGACAATTTTCACGCAACATTGTCTTTTCACCCCAGCGCTCTACCCTAAAGCGGTGATGACAGGAGGCCCCAATGTCCCACTTTGCCCCGATTGCCGCCCTTCTGGCGACCTTTGCCCTGACCAGCGGTGCGCAGGCCGCTGAACCGACCTTCCGCTTTGCGTCGATTGACGGCGGCAGTTATGACACCGCCGATTGGCGCGGCCATCCGGTGCTGGTGGTCAACACCGCCTCGCTGTGTGGCTTCACCCCGCAATACGATGCGCTGCAAGACCTGTCCGACACCTATGCCGCACGCGGTCTTGTCGTCCTTGCCGTGCCCTCAAACGACTTCAATCAGGAACTGGCCGACGGAGCGGCGGTCAAACAGTTTTGCGACATCAACTTTGATCTCACCCTGCCGATGACCGAAATCACCCATGTCACCGGCCCACAGGCGCATGACTTCTACCTTTGGCTGAACGCCAGCCACGGCTTTGCTCCCGGTTGGAATTTCAACAAGGCGCTGATCGGCCCTGACGGTGCCCTGGTTGCCACCTGGGGGGCGGCTACCAAACCCACCGCCTCTGCCATCACCACCCAGATCGAGGCGTTGCTGCCCTAACCCGCCATCGGCCCCAGCGCCCGCGTCACCGCACCCAGCAGCGCCGCCTCGTCGCCCTGCGGCACCAGCAAGGCC
>JBAVTI010000434.1:0-1925 GCA_049696055.1 Paracoccaceae bacterium
GTCCACAGCACGTCGATCACCCAGCCGTCCTCGGTCTGCTGTTCGGCACTCACCACGTCTTCGCCATGCAGCCACGCCCGCTTGCGCCCATCGGCAAACCCAAGCGTCAACCGCGCCTCCGATTTCGCCACCTCAAACGCCAGCGACACCGCATCCAGCAGCCGCGGCAAGCCTTCGCCGGTCAGTGCCGACAGCGCAAACACGTTCTCACGCGCCGCTGCCTGCTGCACCAACCCCTCACGGGTGGCACCCTCTACCAGATCAAGCTTGTTCCAGATCTCGAACTGCGGCGTCGTCGGCTTCACCCCCAGCGAGGTCAGAATATCCGCCACATCCGCCGCCTGTTCGGCGCTTTCGGGGTGCGAGATATCGCGCACATGCAAGATCAGATCGGCCTCCAGCACCTCTTCCAGAGTCGCCCGAAACGCCGCCACCAACTGGGTCGGAAGGTCCGATATGAACCCCACAGTATCGGACAAAATCACCTTGCGCCCCGATGGCAAAGTCACCCCCCGCATCGTCGGGTCCAGCGTGGCAAACAGCATGTCCTTGGCCAACACCTCTGCCCCGGTTGCCTTGTTGAACAGCGTCGATTTGCCGGCGTTGGTATAGCCGACCAGTGCCACAATCGGAAACGGCACCTTGCGCCGCGAGGCGCGGTGTAACGCGCGGGTTTTGACCACTTTTTTCAGCTGCGCCTTGATGCGCAACACCTGATCGTCAATGGCGCGGCGGTCAGATTCGATCTGGGTTTCGCCCGGCCCGCCCACAAAACCAAAGCCGCCGCGCTGGCGTTCAAGGTGGGTCCAGGCCCGCACCAACCGGGTGCGCTGAAACGAAAGCGCCGCCAGTTCAACCTGCAAAACACCTTCGCGGGTGCGGGCGCGGTCGGCAAAAATCTCTAAAATCAACCCGGTCCGGTCCAGCAGCTTGACGCCCCATTCCTTCTCCAGATTGCGCTGTTGCACCGGGCTTACCGGCCCATCCACCAGCACCAGCCCCACCTCCAGATCGGCCAGTCGCTGTTTCAGCTCCTCTACCTTGCCGGTGCCAAACAGCACCCCCGGATGCAGCTTCGACAGCCGCACCACTTCGGCCCCCACCACGTCGATATTGGGCAAGGCCGCCGCCAAAGACACCGCCTCGGCCAGCCCATGCTCGGGCAAACGGCGGCTGCGGTCAGACTTTAGATCCGGGTGCAGAACATAGGCCCGCATCGCCACTTCGGCGGTGGAATGGCCTTGCTCATGCGCAAAAAGGCCTTCGTCTTGCGACGTGGCCTCGTCTGGGTCATCCCCTTCAGGTAGATCTATGATCAGTCCTCGCCCTCATAAAGATTGATCGGCGCGCCCGGCATAATGGTGGAAATCGCATGTTTATAGACAAGTTGCGATTGCCCATCACGGCGCAAAAGCACGCAGAAATTGTCAAACCAGGTAATTACGCCCTGCAGTTTTACCCCGTTGATCAAAAAGATCGTTACCGGAACCTTAGCCTTGCGAACATGGTTCAGAAAGGCGTCCTGCAAATTCTGTTTATCGGCTGCCATTGTTTTTTTGCCTTTTTATTGTCGCGCGTCCCTCACCTTGAAGAAGCACCCTCCCGCCCCAAGATAACGCACAGTATGAAACGCCTGCGAGCGAGATTCCAGCCCAAAAAACAGTCCGTTACGGACCTAAAATTTGCCCTCACCGCCGCCAGCTATCGGGGGCCAAAAGTGCCAGAATCGCCAGCGTTTCCATGCGGCCCAAAACCATTGCAAACCCCAGAACAATCTTGGCCCCGCTGCCAAGTTCGGCAAAACGGATCGGCGCCTCTGCGGCAAGATCAGCCAGCGGACCGGTGGTTGTCAGTGCCGCGATGCTTAGCACCATGGCGGGTTCGAAATTTAACCCTAGCAGCCCCAGCAACCCGGTGAACAGGGC
>JBAVTI010000435.1:0-6164 GCA_049696055.1 Paracoccaceae bacterium
CACCCGGTGCCTTCAGAGTTAGCACCCGGGTTGCTTCGGGCACATTGCCACCCTCACCCGTGGTGCTGGCCACAAGGGGAAGCCAGCTCATATCCTGAAAATTGCCGATAAGCGCCCAAACTTCGTCCGGGGTCGCATCCAGCTTGACCTCGAGCGTGACTTTCTGGCGAACCGGGCCATGCGCCTGCGCAGCCCCAGACCCCAATCCCGTTGCAGCAAGCAAAATGGTGAACAGCCACTTCATTCCGTTTTCCCTTCATTGATCGCGAAAGATGATGTTGCGTAAAAGATAGCTAAATCCGCGTCGCCAGCTTTCATCATTGTTGCCCCGGATATCGACAGATCCCGAGCGAACGATCTTGCCCGATCGCGCATCGCGCAGCACCAGATTGACGTTGAGGATCAGGTTGGAAACCTTCTGCACCTCGCCTGCCAGCGCATATTCTGCGCCAAGATCACGCGCCATCGTTACATCGCAGCCATTGCAGCGGGCGGGGTTGGAGACCTTGGCCAGCCGTTCCGCCACCGGATCTGTCGGGACCAGAGTGTATCCGCGTTCGCGCATATCGTTGGCCACGTATGAAGTGACCATTTCGGTGCGCGCGGTTTCATCGGCCCGGATGCCGTTCATGTCACCTTCAGTTGATGTGTCGATGAAATGTACCCCGAAATAGGCCAATGTACCCGGCTCTGGCACCTCGGCCAACGCGGGCCATGCGGCCATAAGCAGAGTCAAAATCAAGGGTCTCATGCCAAAAATATGCGCTTTTGCGGCCCGCGCTGGCAATCCGCCATAAGTATGAGACACCATTGGCGGCGACTGGGCAGGGCACTTATCAAACTCTTATGAAACATACATTTGGATGAGTTGACGCATCGACACTGCCATGGCCCTAATGCTGCGGGGGGATGCAGATGCAGATCGCGGCGATTTTAGGCGTTTTTGCCGCTTTTGTGGCAACGGCTACACAAGCCGAGACCGTAATTCACGCAGCCATCTTGCGGGTGGATAGTGCGGGCTTGCCGCCGATCTCGCGGCTTGATTTGCCGGCTGCCGATCTGGGTTTCGCTGGCGCAAGGCTGGCGACCGAGGATAACGCCACGACGGGGCGCTTTACCGGGCAGACCTTTATCACGGAAGAATTCACCGCTACGCCCGAAACCGCCGCCGCCGCCTTGGAGCAGGCACTGGCGGGTGGGGCCAAGTTCATCGTGACGCTAGCCGATGATGCGGACACGCTTTTGCTTGCCGATCTGGCGGGCGATCGGGCGGTCATTTTAAATGCGGGCGCGCGCGGCGATCGACTGCGCAACGATGATTGCCGCGCCAATGTGCTGCATGTGGCCCCCAGTCATGCAATGCTGGCCGACGCGCTGGCGCAGTTTCTGGTTTGGAAGCAATGGGATGCTTGGTTTCTGATTGCCGGAAGCCATCCCGAAGATCAGGCGCTGGCTGCGGCCTATCGCAATGCCGCCCGCAAATTTGGCGCGCAGATTGTCGAAGAGCGGCTTTATGAAGATACCGGCGGCGCGCGGCGCACCGATACCGGCCACGTGCAGGTGCAAAAGCAGATGCCGGTTTTCACCCAAAGCGCGCCGGACCACGATATTGTTTTGGCCGCGGACGAGGCCGGAATTTTTGCCGAATACCTGCCCTATCACACATGGGATGCGCGCCCGGTTGCGGGTTCGGCCGGGTTGGTGCCGCGAACCTGGCACCCGGCGCTCGAGGCATGGGGGGCGACGCAGTTTCAGAACCGGTTCGAAGCATTGTCAGGCCGCCCGATGCGTGAAGAAGATTACCAGTCATGGCTGGCCATCCGCATCCTGGGCGAGTCTGCCACCCGCGCGCAAACTGGCGAATTTGCTTTGCTGCGTGACTACATCTTTGGCCCTTCGTTCGAAATTGCCGCTTTCAAGGGCCAGAAACTGACGCTGCGCGATTGGGATCATCAGTTACGTCAGCCAATCTTGCTAACCACCGATGCGCTGACGGTGTCGGTCTCGCCGCAAGATGCCTACCTGCATCAGGTGTCGCAGCTTGACACCTTGGGGCACGACCGCCCTGAAACCACCTGTTCTTTTGACCGATGAGGTATCCCATGCGTCTGATCGCCCTATCGCTGACCGCCGCTCTTGCCGCATCTCCGGCGCTGGCCAACAAGGTGTATGTCAGCAACGAAAAGGGCAATGACATCACCGTGCTGGATAGCGAAACCTTTGAGGTTCTCGCCACCTTCCCCGCCGGAAACCGCCCGCGCGGCATCACGATATCTCCCGACGGAAAGGAACTTTACGTCTGCGCCTCGGATGATGATCTGGTGCGGGTGTTCGACCCGGAAACCTACGCGGAATTGCACACGCTGCCGTCTGGCCCCGACCCCGAACTGTTCATCCTGCATCCGTCGGGCAACCCACTGTTCATCGCCAACGAGGATGACAATATCGTTACCGTGGTGGACGTGAAAACCCACAAGATGCTGGCCGAAATTCCGGTGGGGGTGGAACCCGAAGGGATGGGCATTTCGCCCGACGGCGGTATTGTGGTCAACACATCGGAAACCACTAATATGGCGCATTTCATTGACAGCAAAAGTTTTGAAATCGTGGCCAACGTTCTGGTCGATCAGCGCCCGCGCTATGCGCAGTTTAGTGCCGACGGAAAACACCTTTTTGTCACCGCTGAAATCGGCGGTTCGGTTTCGGTAATTGACACCGCTGCCCGCGAAGTCATCCACAAGATCACCTTCGAAGTACCGGGTGTGCTGCCCGAGGCCATTCAACCAGTGGGTCTTCGGATCACGGCCGATGGCAAGAAGATCTTCGTAGCCCTTGGCCCCGCCAACCGGGTTGCGATGATCAACGGCGAGACGTTCGAGGTAACCGATTATCTGCTTGTCGGTCAGCGGGTTTGGCAAATGGCCTTCACCCCGGACCAGAAATTCCTGTTCACCACCAACGGCAATTCCAACGACGTCTCGATCATTGATGTCGAGGCAGGCAAAGTTATCAAATCCGTCGCTGTCGGCCAACAGCCTTGGGGTGTGGTCGTGGCACCAAACTGACCCCCCTAGAAATCAAAGGAGAGTTCGATGAAGCATCCGATACATGCCGCCGTTCTTGCGGCCCTGATTTCCGCTCCGGTTTTTGCCTTCGATTTTGGCCCGTCTGGCATCATGTCAAAGGATAACCGTGTCACCCTTGCCCCTCTGACACTTGCCTCGGGCAAACCTGTGGCCGAGGCACCCTATGAGTTGAAGTCAGGCACCTACTACCAGATCAGTATCGAAGCGGATGGTTCTGGCGAACTTGGGCTTTCGGGGGGTGATTTCTTTCGGGCGATCTGGGTGAACGAGATTGTGATCAATGACATCGAGATCAGACCGCTAGGTGTGCACAGTCTGGAATTCGACGATGCAGGCGTGGTCGAGATGTCCTTCATCGCCGTTGTTCCCGGCACTTACGAATTGCGTATCCCCCGCTCTACGGGTGATAGTCAAAAAGCCGTATTCAATATCCATTGACCAAAGGGAAACCTGATGCCTTGCATCCGGACCAAGCGATGACCGACCCTGAGTTGGCGCTAGAGGTAACGGGCGTCAGCCATGCGTTTGGCAAGGTTTCAGCCCTGCGTGACGTCTGCCTAAGCGTGCCACGCGGGGCTTTTGTTGCGTTGTTGGGGGTGAATGGAGCGGGTAAAACCACGCTATTTTCGCTGATTACCCGGCTTTATGACAATACCAGCGGCACGATTCTTGTGGCGGGTCATGATTTGCGCCGCGCCCCCGGCAAGGCATTGGCGCGGTTGGGTGTGGTGTTTCAAACCCGCGCGCTGGATGGTGATCTGACGGTGGCGCAAAATCTTGCTTATCACGCCGCCCTGCATGGGATTGACAGGGCCACGGCAAAAGCCCGCACCGCCGAAGTGTTGGCGCTGGTTGACCTTGAAGGTAAAATTGCGGTCAAGGTATCGGCTCTGTCGGGGGGGCAGCAGCGGCGGGCGGAAATTGCGCGAGCGTTGATGAACAGGCCCGATCTCTTGCTGTTGGACGAGGCAACCACCGGGCTTGACGTAAAATCGCGCATCGAAGTGCTGGCGCTGGTGCGCGGTCTGGCGGCCAAGGGGCAGGTATCGGTGCTGTGGGCCACCCATATTCTGGATGAAATCGCACCTACCGATCTGGTCTGCATATTGCACCGGGGCGAGGTGCTAAAACGTGGTACTGCGGCCGAAATCGCGGGCGACGCCGGGCTGACGCAGGCGTTCCTGACCCTGACCGGAGCAGAAGCATGAACGGCAAAGGGCGCGCATATTCAATCGTGTTTCGCGGCATCGTCTGGCGCGAGGCGCTGCGGTTCGTGCATCAACGCGAGCGTTTTCTGGCGGCCCTTGTGCGCCCCTTGGTCTGGCTTTTCATCTTTGCCGCCGGATTTCGCGCGGTACTGGGCCTGTCGATCACCCCGCCCTATGAAACCTATGTGCTTTACGAGGTTTACGTCACCCCCGGCCTGTGTGCGATGATTCAGCTGTTCAACGGCATGCAGTCCTCGCTGTCGATGGTGTATGACCGCGAAACCGGGGCGATGCGCACACTGTTGGTAAGCCCCTATCCGCGTTGGTTTTTGCTGTTTTCCAAGCTGATGGCAGGCGTTTTCGTGTCGATCTTGCAGGTCTACACCTTCCTGGTGATCGCGTGGTTCTGGGGGGTAGAGCCACCGCTTTGGGGCTATGTCACCGTGCTGCCAGCCCTTGTGCTATCGGGCCTGATGCTGGGGGCGCTTGGGCTTTTCGTATCTTCGACCATCCGCCAGCTAGAGAATTTCGCAGGCGTGATGAATTTTCTGATCTTCCCGATGTTCTTTGCCTCTTCTGCCCTTTACCCGCTGTGGCGGATGCGGGAATCGAGCGTGCTGCTTTACAATATTTGCGCGTTCAACCCGTTCACCTATGCGGTCGAGCTTATCCGATTTGCGCTTTATGTGCAGTTCGATCCGATTTCATTCAGTGTCACCGCAGCCTGTTTTGCGGTGTTCTTTGGGGCGGCAGTGTTCATGTATGATCCTTCAAAAGGCCTTTGGGCCAAGCGGAAAGGGTAAGACAGATGAAACGCGGAATCTTTGGATTGTGCTTGGGATTGGCAATTGCCAGCACCGCAGGGGCCGAAGCAATCGTTGATCCCGATTGGCCCTGCGTTCAGCGAAAGCAACCGCATCTTTCGGTTGGGCAGGTCTGGGTTGGCCCGCTGCCAGATGCGGCGACGGAAGTCTTGGCAAAACGCGCCGATATTTCGGCATTGGCGCAGGCCTTGCAGCAGCGTCGCCTGCCAATGCCCGATGCCGAGACGCAGATCGCCCGCTTTGCCGCAGACGCTAATGCGCAGGAATTGACCGCGCTTTTCCTTGCTGCCTTCAATGAAATTGATCGCTACCGCACCCAGATTATTGGCGGCATCGCGCGTTATGCCCGCAAGCAAACCGAACTTAGCGCACAGATCGAGGAACGGCGTGCCGAAATGAGCACTCTGGCGGCCGAGGCGAACCCGGATTTTGACAAGATCGACGAGGCCGAGGCAAAGCTGGATTGGGATACGCGGATTTTCACCGACCGCCAGCAATCGCTAAGCTATGTTTGTGAAACCCCGGTCTTGTTGGAACAGCGCGCCTTTGCGCTGGCGCAGGCGATTGCGGCGCATCTGCCGTAAAGCTATTCCCATTCCAGTTCCTTGTAGGCGGCAATGGCATTGCGCGCATTGAAATCGTCAAAGCCGCGCCATGTGCCGCGCAGGTCGGTGCCGATATGCCCGGCGGCGACGCTCATCGCCTCACCTGCGGCAATGGCGGTTCGGGTTTCGTCGGCAAGCGCAGAAAGATACCCTCGGATTGGTGCTGTAGCCTGATCCCAATCCATCGGTGCCGGGCCGTGACCTGCCACGATCTGACGCGGCATGGGATCAGGCGGAGCGGCAAGCCAAGCCAGCCAGCCGACGATCGAGCCATCAAGTGAAGGCAAAAGATCGGCAAAAATCAAATCTCCGCTGAACAGAGTGCCGCTCTGCAGATGATATACCGTCAGATCATTGTCGGTATGCGCTGTGGCCACCGGAACCAACCGCAGCGTCGCACCACCAAGCTCGATCTCTTCGGGTTTAGTAACCGTGCGATCC
>JBAVTI010000436.1:0-5840 GCA_049696055.1 Paracoccaceae bacterium
CCGCTTCCGGCCCAACATGCCCCACGCAGAACCCGCGCGTCGCGCCACTAAACCGACCGTCGGTGATCAACGCCACCTTCTTGCCCATGCCCTGCCCCGACAGCGCCGCCGTCGTCGCCAGCATCTCGCGCATTCCCGGCCCGCCAGCAGGCCCTTCGTTGCGGATCACCAGAACCTCGCCCTCCTTATAGGCCCGGTTCTGCACCGCCTCGAACGCATCTTCCTCACACTCGAACACCCGCGCCGGGCCGCTGAAAACCTGCTCGGCCTCCGACATCCCCGCCACTTTCACAATCGCACCTTCCGGGCAAATATTGCCCTTCAACCCCACAACCCCGCCGGTCTTGGAAATCGGTGTTTCCACCGGATAGATCACCTTGCCATCAGCTTCGCGGGTGATCAGATCCAGCTCCTCACCCATCGACCGCCCCGAGGCCGTCATGCAATCCTCGTGCATCAACCCGGCCTTGCGCAACTCCTTCAACACCACCGGCACCCCGCCCACCTCATACAGATCCTTCGCCACATACTCGCCACCGGGGCGCAGGCTGACGAAATACGGCGTGTCGCGGAAAATCTCGCAGACATCGAACAGGTCGAAATCAATCCCCGCCTCATGCGCAATCGCTGGCAAATGCAGCCCCGCATTGGTCGACCCCCCGGTGCAAGCCACCACCCGCGCCGCGTTTTCCAATGCCTTGCGCGTCACGATATCGCGCGCCCGGATGTTCTTTTCGATCAGATGCATCACCGCCACGCCCGACGCATCGCCATACTGATCGCGGCTCTCATAAGGTGCCGGTGCCCCGGACGAGTTCATCAGCGCCAGCCCGATCGCCTCCGACACGCAGGCCATGGTGTTGGCGGTATACTGGCCGCCACAAGCCCCCGCCGACGGACAGGCTACCCGCTCCAGGATAGCCAGCTCCGCGTCAGACATCTGCCCCGCCTGATACTTGCCCACCGCCTCGAACACGTCCTGAACCACCACATCCTTGCCGTTCAACCGCCCCGGCAAGATCGAGCCGCCATAGATGAACACCGACGGCACGTTCAGCCGCACCATCGCCATCATCATCCCCGGCAACGATTTGTCGCACCCGGCAAGCCCGACAATCGCGTCGTAGCAATGCCCGCGCATGGTCAGTTCAACGGTATCGGCAATCGCATCGCGGCTGGCCAGCGATGACCGCATCCCCTCATGCCCCATCGCAATGCCGTCGGTCACGGTAATGGTGGTAAACTCGCGTGGCGTGCCACCGCCCTTTTTCACCCCCATCTTCACGCTCTGGGCCTGACGGTTCAGCGAAATATTGCACGGCGCCGCCTCGTTCCAACAGGTCGCAACCCCCACCCAAGGCTGATGAATCTCTTCCTCGGTGATGCCCATCGCATAGAAATAGCTGCGATGCGGCGCGCGGCTTGGCCCTTCGGTCACATGGCGCGACGGCAGTTTGGATTTGTCAAAACGAGCGTTCTTCATGGCGGTTCCCTTGGCAAGCCTGCTTTGCGCAAAGGAATAATGGGCGCAAGCGTTCGGAGCAAGCCGTGATTGCGCCCCGCCTTGCCCGAACGCAGCCGCGCACCTACACCGCGTAGCCTCCCAAAGGCTATCCCAGCGCACCCTGCACCTCTCCTTACGCCTCACCTGCGCCACCCCAGCGGCGGCAGACTCAATGCCCCAAAGCCCCGTGGGAAACCGACACGCCAATATCGGTGATCTGCACCCTCACCAAACAGACCGGCTTCACAATCGGCGGCCTCGTCTAATCCGTCAGGGTCGATGAAATCATTCCTGCCAACCTTAAGGATGGCGAACCACTTCACATCAAAAGCCGCAACCTTACGTTCATCCCGATTCCCGGCGGCCTCGCACCGCACCAATCCCGCCAATTCACTTTCACTTTCCCAGACGTCCCAGCGCTGCATCGCCCTGAAAATCTGGCGGTTCCAGAACCTCCGCGCCATCCTTCGCTGCGGTTCAAACGGCCTCACCCTCAGGTTTAAAGCGTGTCAGGTTTTGATAGAAACAGCGACATCGAAAAACGCGTTCGAATGTAAGCGAGACGCAGCGATTTTCGATTCAATTGAAACCTGACACGCTTTAAGGCCGGTTTTGCGGCAACGGGCGGGGGGCCAGCCCCCCGCACCCCCCGGAGTATTTCTACAAGAAAAAGCCAATCAGGCGTTTTCCCTGATCCGCGACATCCCCCTTTGGCCTCAGGCGTTGGCTGCACGCATCCAGAACCGCGCCATCAGCAGCGTGGCGGCAAGGCTAAGCCCGATCACCAGCCCCAGCCACAGCCCGACACCGCCCATCCCAAGCGTAAAAGCCAACAGATAGCTGGCCGGGATGCCGATCAGCCAATAGCTGATCGCCGCCAGCCACATTGGCACCTTGGTATCATGCACCCCGCGCAGCAGCCCCAGTGCCATCACCTGCATCGCATCGGCAATCTGAAACAGCGCCGCCACCGCCAACAGCTTGATACCAAAAGCGATGATCTGCGCGCTATCCGGCTTTGAGATATCCAAAAACAGCGCGGTGATCGACGCGGGCAGCGCCAAAAACAGCACCACCATCGCCAGCCCAAACCCCAGCGACAGCGCGATCGCCACTTTGCCACCCCGGCGCATATCGTCAAAATCGCCCGCGCCCATGGCCCGCCCGGTGCGCACCGTGGTGGCATTAGACAGCCCCAGATGCACCATGAAGGTCAGCGCCACCGCCTGCAAGGCGATGCCATGCGCCGCCAGTTCGATGGTGCCGATCCAGCCCATCATCAATGCCGTTGCCTGAAACATCCCGCCCTCGGCCAACGAGGTCAGCCCAATCGGCACCCCCAGCCGGAACACCTGCCCCAGCGCGTGCCAGTCGGGCCGCCAGAACCGCTGAAACAGCCGGAAATGCCGCAGTTCAGGCAGCCATGCCGCATAGATCGCCAGCACGACGAAGGTAAGCGTTTGCACCGCCACAGACGCAATCGCCGCCCCGCGCACGCCCAGTTCCGGCGCACCCCAGTTGCCAAAAATCAGCGCCCAGCCAAAGGCGATGTTCACCCCCACCGCCGCCAGCGTCACCCACAACACCACTTGCGTGCGCTCCAGTGCCGCAAGATAGCTTTTCAGCACCATCACCAACAGTGCCGGAATCATGCCCAATCCGGCGATCCGCAGAAAATCCTGCGCCATGGACGCCACTTCCGGCTTTTGCCCGGCATAAAGATAGATCGGCCCCGCCCACCAGAACAGCGGATAGCAGATCACCCCAAACGCAATCGACAGCCACAGCCCCATCCGCGTATCGCGCCGCACCTGCACCTCGTCGCCACGGCCCAGCGCCTGCGCCACCATCGGCATCACCGCCTGCGCAAAGCCTGCCCCCAGAATGAACACGATAAAGAACGCCGAAGACCCCAGCACCACCGACGCCAGTGCCGCAGCCCCATACCAGCCCAGCATCACCGTATCGGTGACATGCAGCAGCATTTGCGCCAGATGGCTGCCAACCAGGGGCAAGCCAAGCGCCAGTGTCGCGCGCGCATGGGCGGTTTTGGTCAGGGCATATGTCATGCCCTCACCTACCCTGCCCGCCCCGGCACGGCAAGCTGACGGGGGACAGCCTTAGGTCGCTTACAGACTTCTGATCTAATTTGCTTTAGTCACCTTGGGCCTCGGCGCGATAAGGCACCCGCAGCCCCCAGATGTCGCTACAGACTGCGGATCAACAACTGCGCCGATACCAGTGCGATCAGCGCCCCCGCCGCCAGTTCAAACACCGGCACCGCCCGCGCCAACCTCGCCCCCGGCAGGCTCGCCAAAGCACCCTCCCGCGCCCAGATCGCCATCAGCGCCACGCCAATTGTCACCAGCGCCGTGCCAAGCCCCATGGCAAACACGCCCGCAATGCCCGCCGCCGCGATGCCCATTTTCCAGGTCAGAATCAGCAGGAACAACGCCCCCGAACAGGGTCGCATCGCAATTCCTGCCACCAACACCGCCGCATCGCGCAACGACGACACCTCGGCCACCTGCGCCATCGTTGGCCCATGCGCATGGCCGCAGCCGCAGTTTTCGTCATGGCTGTGTGGGGAGGCATGGGCAGCGTGCGTGTGTTCGGGGTCAGCATCTTTGCGCCGCAATCCGCGAATCCCGCGCACCACCAACCACAGTCCCACCGAACCGACCGCCGCATAACTGATCGGGGCCATCACCTGTTCGGCCATGCCCTCGACTGCCTCTCGGGTCCAGCCCAGCGCGAACACAAAGCCGTAAACCAGTGCTACCGCCACCGCCGCCTGCGCCAGACTGCTGGCCACTGCGATACCCACCAGCGGTGCCATCCGCACCCGCCGCGCCACGCCGTAGCTGCCGATCAACAGCTTGCCATGCCCCGGCCCCAACGCATGCAAAAACCCATAACTGAACGACAGCGCAAGCAGACCCGCCAGCGCCCCCGCATTCCCGGCCCGCAATCCCCGCACCGCCGCCGCCAAGCCGTTCTGCGCCTCACGCTGCACTGCCTCGACCCAAATGCGCAAACCCTCCAGCGCGCCCAGCGCCCACAACAGGCCCAAGCCCAGCGCCAGCCCCAGCCCAACGATCAGGAACCGCCGTTGCATGTGATACGCACCTCTTCCGAATAAGCCGCACCCACCGCCGGAAAATCGCCCTCAACACCCTCGGACCCGGAATATTCCTCAAGTGCTGCCTGCAATTTGGCATCGGCAGCCTCGCGGTCCGGCTCGAACGCCTCATACGAACACCCCGGCGCCGCCCCAGTTAGCTTGGTTTCCAACGCAATCGCATAGGCTGTGTAGAACGAGGGGTCATAAACCTGCACCACCAAAGGCAGATCGCGCACCGCCACGGGGGCCTCAAACCGGCGCAGATGGGTCGAGGTGATACGGCCCTCCGCATAGACAGCTGTCCACTCTGACGGCCCCGACAGACCCAAAGCCGCATCGCCCAGCAAGACATAGGTGTCGCCCGCAAACCCCGCCTGCCAGGCCATATCGAACCCGGCAAGGGCTGCATCCTCATTTGCCGTCAACACCCCGTCAAAATCGGTGTCCAGCCCGCGTTCCTCGATCACCAACAGCGAATAGAGGTCATCATAGGTCCAACTGACGCGCAGCGCCTCAGCCTGCCCCTGCGCATCAAAGATCACCTCAACGCCTGCGTCGACAAACACATGCGGATGCGCCAAAACCGGTGTCGCAAATGCCGCCACTGCCATTGCCCACGCCAAACGCATCCTTGCCCCCTGCAACACAGGTGACAAACCTAGCCGATGCCACCCCCGCTGACCA
This sequence comes from Paracoccaceae bacterium, assembly GCA_049696055.1. Taxonomy (GTDB): domain Bacteria; phylum Pseudomonadota; class Alphaproteobacteria; order Rhodobacterales; family Rhodobacteraceae; genus JBAVTI01. The sequence goes on from JBAVTI010000436.1 coordinate 5,313, forward strand.
GACCGGCGAGAGGGCGCCCGGCATATCTTCGCCCGGTCAGCCCGCTTTGCCCTTGCGGAAATCCGGCGGCAAGGCGGCGTCCAGAATATGGCCCGACCCCGCGATCACCTGCGCCGCCCGCCCCACGATCAACGGATCGGGCGCCCCCACTACCGCCGCATCCTTGCCCGGATACTCAATCGACGACAGAAAATGCCGCATGCAATTCAGCCGCGCCCGCTTTTTGTCATTGGATTTCACGATCACCCACGGCGCATCGGCGGTATCGGTATAGAAAAACATCGCCTCCTTGGCCTCGGTGTAATCATCCCACTTGTCCAGACTGGCTTTATCAATCGGTGACAGCTTCCACATCTTCAACGGATCGGTTTCGCGTGCCTTGAACCGCGCCAGCTGTTCCTCGCGCGTGACCGAGAACCAATACTTGAACAACCGGATGCCAGACCGCACCAGCATCCGCTCCAACTCGGGGGCCTGACGCATGAATTCCAGATATTCCGACGGGCTGCAAAACCCCATCACCCGCTC
>JBAVTI010000437.1:0-3492 GCA_049696055.1 Paracoccaceae bacterium
GTTTTGATCGGTTCAGTTTTTGTTTAATCCAGGCGGTTTTGGGGAAGTATTGGTTGATGGCTTGGATGATTTTGGCGTTCAGGGCGTCATTTGCGGGGTCGGATTGGGTTTCGAGCAGGGCGGTGAGGCGGTGGGTGATGTGGTATTGGATTGGCGGGGCGAGGGCGGGTTTCAGGGCTTCGACCACATCGCGCGCCTGATCGCGCAGCAGGGTGTCGATGCGGGCATTGGCGATGGCGGTGGCGCGGGCGGTGATCTCGGCGTCAAGGGCGGCGGCGAGGTCGGCGGTTTGCTGGCCCAGCAGGGTGTCGATGCGGGCGTTGGCGATGGCGGTGGCGCGGGCGGTGATTTCTGCGTCCAATGCGGCGGCGAGGTCTGCGGTTTGATCGTGCAGCAGGGTGTCGATGCGGGCATTGATCAGGCGGCTGGCGCGGACGGTGATTTCCGCGTCCAATGCGGCGGCAAGCTCGGCGGTCTGACCCTGCAGCAGGGTGTCGATGCGGGCATTGGCGACGGCGGTGGCGCGGGCGGTGATCTCGGTGTCCAGAGCGGCGGCAAGATCGGCGGTCTGATCACGCAGCAGGGTGTCGATGCGGGTATTGATCAGGCGGCTGGCGCGGGCGGTGATTTCCGCGTCCAATGCGGCGGCAAGCTCGGCGGTTTGGCCCTGCAGCAGGGTGTCGATGCGGGTGTTGATCAGGCGGCTGGCGCGGGCGGTGATTTCGCCATCCAATGCGGCGGCAAGCTCGGCGGTCTGATCGCGCAGCAAGGTATCGAGGCGGGCGTTGATCAGGCTTTCGATCGCCTGCGGGTGCAGATCGGCCGCCGTGACCAGCGCGCGCACCTGCTCGAGATCGGCGCCGCGGGCAAACACATGGGCGTCGGGCAGGGCAGTGCCGCCGGCGGTGTGCAGGCGGAATTCGGCGCCGGTGGTGCCAACCACGCGGGCCCCGGCAGTCGCCATTGCCAGGCAGATCCGGGCCTGATCGGCGGGGGCCGCGGCACACAGTTCGTGGAACGCGTGGGTTTGGGTCTGGCCCAGACACAGCACGCCCAGACCATTGGAATGGGTAAAGTTGAAGGTGCGCCCGGGGTAGGCGGCGACAATTTCCTCCCACAGTTGCCACACCGAATAGGGGGCTTTGCGCACGATGGTATCATGGAACAAGATCACGCCATCGGCGGCCATTTTGGGCAGCCAGGTCTCGAAGTCGTCCTTGACGCTGGCGTAATCATGCGCGCCATCAATGTGCAAAAGGTTAATCGAGCCCGGCGCAAAGCCGTCGCGGGCCGCAGCGAAGGTTGACCGGATCGCCCGGGCGCGGGGGTCGGCACGCAGGGCAAGCTCGGTGTTGAACTGCGCAAGCACGTCGTCGGCATAGTGGCCGGTATGGATGTCGCCCGCCCAGGTGTCGATGGCGCAGAGATCGCGCACCTCGCTAACCCCTTGGGCTGCTTGCAAAAAGCTAAAGAAGCTGTCGCCGCGATAGCTGCCAAGTTCAACCAGCCGGGCCGGGCGCACGGCCTCGATTACCCAAGCCGCCACCGGGGTCAGCCCCTGCCAGGCCACTTGGGTCGACCGATAGTCGGGGAAAAAGGTTAACACGGACAGCGGGGGAAGAAACATCAGGGACTCCGCAGGGTTCAGACCGGTTTGCGCCAATAAACGCCGGTCCAATCAATGACGGTCATCGGCGCATCGATGCCCCGTTTGGCACGGAATTCGTCTGTCGCCAACCGGCAAGGTTCCAGCGCGCCATAATCGTCGATGATCACAAAGCCGCCGGGCACCACCTGATCATAGAGGTTCTCAAGAATATCGACAGTCGAGCGGTAAAGATCACCGTCGGCGCGCAGGATGGCAAGGCCGCCGGTTTGCAGCCCCGGCAGGCTGTCTTCAAAGAACCCCGGCACATAGGTTACCCCCTGATCGGGGTCCAGATCGAACTGGGCAAAATGGTCGCGCACCTGCGCCTGCGCGCACGACAGCGTCGGGTCAAGGTGGAACGGAAACGGTGCATCCGCCGCATGATCCGACGGCGGCAGACCGGCAAAACTGTCGGCGACAAACACCTGCCGCGCCCCCCCCGGTTCCAGCACGTTCAACAGCGCGCGTGCAAAGATGCAGGTGCCGCCACGCCAGACCCCGGCCTCCAGAAAGCCCCCCGGCACACCCTCGGCCACCACGCGGCGGATCAGCGCCTCGACATTGTCGATCCGCGCCTGACCCAGCATCGAACAGGGAAAGCCAAAGATGCGTTCCTTGTAAAACCCCTGCTCGTCGCGGTCGGCGGCAATACCGTCCAGCACGGCCTGACGGGCGGGGCGGATGTCGATCAGCGTCGCCAGATCATAGGGTTTGGACAGGGCAAAACAATCCAGCAGATAGACAATGCGCAGGCCGTTCTCGCGGGAAAACCGGCCGGTTATTGCCTTCTTCAGAAGGGAAATATAGAGATCGCTCATGCCTTGTTCTTTCTGAATTCTGGCTGATTTTCCAAAGGCGGTAGCACTTTGAACCTGTCGGCTCTGCCCATCATCTTGCATGTAGGCCCGCCCAAAACCGGGACAACCACCCTGCAGCACCACTGCTTTCCCAACCTTGCCAATCTGTGTTTCGTCGGGAAACCCTGGTTCCACCCGCACCTACCTTACGATATCTGCGTCGGGCTGCACAAGGCGATCGACGCCATCAGCCTGCATCCCGAAGGCCGCTATGATGCCACCGCCACCCGCGCCGGATGTGCCGCCTATTTTGCCGCGCTGGAAGGCTATCTCGATCAGACCCACGGCCCCGGCCATTTTGCGCGCAGCCGGTTCGTGCTGTCGGAAGAACGGCTTTGCCACGAAGATACCGTCAGCATCGAGGTGCTGGCGCAACGTCTGGCGGCGGTCTTTCCCGCAGCCGAGGTGGCCTACGTCAAACGCGACCCGATCCCGGCGCTGATCTCGGGCTATATCTGGCTTTACACCCGGGCCTGGGTTGACGGCGACGTGCGCGCCTGGGTGCACGACGGGCTGGCGGGCAAGCCCGGATCCACGGCGGCCATCATGCTGCATTACTATGATTATCCCCGCACCGAGGCCGCCTTCGCGCGCCACTTCAACACCGTCCGTCACGCCAATCTGCCCGATCTGCGCGCCAATCCGGACCGGTTCTTTGCCGATCTTCTGGGGCCCGGCGCCGACGGCCGCCTGCCCGAATTTACCGCCGATATCCACAGCCTTGCCGCCGCCGGGGCCAACGCCTCACGCAACCGCATCATCTGCGAGCTGCACCGCAGCCTCAAAAAGGCCATCCGGCTGTGGAACCGCCTGCCGCTGCAAAAGATCGACGAGAAACCCGAATACATCGGCGAAGGCGGCCTGTGGCCCCTGATCGAGCCCCCCCTGTCGCACCTGCGCTGGGGCCAGACCAAGTTCACCCTGACCCCCGAAGACCAAAAAGCCATCACCGCATATTACACCGAAAAACCAAGGCATGATGGCAGC
>JBAVTI010000438.1:0-1852 GCA_049696055.1 Paracoccaceae bacterium
TCGCCGGGGCGTTGCGCGCGCCCGTCGGGCATGTTTTCCACCAAACCGACAATGCCCACCACATTGGCCTTGGATTTGCGCATCGCCAGCGTGCGCATCACCCCCGCCACCACGGCGGCACCGCCCATGTCCATGGTCATTTCTTCCATGCCTGCCGCGGGCTTGATCGAAATGCCGCCGGTGTCGAACACCACGCCCTTGCCCACCAAGGCAAACGGCGCCTCGCCCTTTTTGCCGCCATGCCATTGCATGACCACAACCTTGGACGGCGTTTCAGACCCCATCCCCACCCCCAGCAAGGCCCGCATCCCCAGCTTGGTCAGGTCTTCCTCTTCCAGAATCTCGACCTCCAGCCCCAGCTCGTGCATCGCGGCCAGACGGGCGGCGAAATCATAAGTGGTCAGAATATTCGCCGGCTCATTCACCAGATCGCGGGTGAAAAACACCCCCTCGGCCAGTGCGGCCATCGGTGCGGCCTCGGCGGCAATCGCTTCGGGATTTGCCGTCATCATCGTCACCGGGCCAAGGCTGGGCTGCTCGCCGGTCTTGTGGGCGGTGAAATCATAGGCCCGCATCGCCAACCCAAACGAGATATCGGCTGCGCGTGGATGATTTTCCGCCAACACCAGCGTCGCGGTTTTGCTCAGCGCCTTGCCAATGGCAGCACCTGCCTTGCGGGCAGCGGCGGCATCGGCGCGCTTGTCCAGCTTGACCACCTGCACTGCATCGCAGGCAAGTCCGCCCGGAAAAGCCATGTCCAGCGCCTCGCCCGACTTCAGCTTGGCAAAAGCATCCGAGCCGGCAAACCGCGCAAGGCCACCGCGCATCAGCCGATCCAGTTTGCGCGCGCCGGGCGACAGCGCACCGCCTTCCGGCACCAGCACCGCAATACGGCCTGAAACGGTTGCCAGCGCCTCCAGATCAGAATCGCGAAACTGCATCGGAACCGGATGTGCCATGGTATTCTCCTTTGGTCGCCGGGCGTGGCGGCCATCAAGGCGGCCATCGGGCGGGGTTTTGCCGCAGGCTAGCGGTTGGCGCCGGGCTTGACCAGATATGAGTTTTCCCCGCCCGGAATTTCGGCTAGCGTCGCGCCCTAACATTGCCCCGGAGGGAAAATCACCGTGTCGAGATTCGACAGATATCTGCTGTCGCAATTGCTGACGCTGTTTGGCTTTTTTTCGCTTGTGCTGGTGGCGATCTATTGGATCAATCAGGCGGTGCTGCTGTTCGAGCGACTGATCGGCGATGGCCAGTCAACGCTGGTTTTTCTTGAATTCTCCATCCTGACATTGCCCAGGGTCATTCAGGTGGTGCTGCCCGTTTCCGCTTTTGTGGCAACGATTTACGGGATCAACCGGCTGATGCAGGAAAGCGAACTTGTGGTGATGCAGGCCACCGGATTTTCCGCCATGCGGCTGGCACGGCCGGTGCTTTACTTCGGGCTGACCGTGGCGGTGATGATGCTGGTCTTGATGCATGTGCTGGTACCTGCCAGCCGCACCACTCTGGCGGTGCGCACGGCCGAGATCTCGCAAAACGTCACCTCGCGTTTTCTGTCGGATGGCCAGTTCATGCACCCGGCATCCGGGATCACGCTTTATATCCGCGAAATCACCCTCAACGGCGAGTTGAACGACGTGTTTCTGGCCGATGACAGCAGCACAACCACCCGCGCCACCTATACCGCCAGCCGCGCGCTTCTGGTGCGGGGCGATAACGGCCCAAAACTGGTGATGCTCGACGGCATGGTGCAGAACCTTAGCCGGGGTGACGGGCGAATGTCGGTAACGCGGTTTGCCGATTTCACCTATGATCTGGGCGGTCTTATTGCCAGCGACAAGACAATCGG
>JBAVTI010000439.1:0-3199 GCA_049696055.1 Paracoccaceae bacterium
CATCTCCTCTTGGAGGAATTTTCGATGGCCCTTGGAAAACCACCTACGTCTGGGGCACAACAGCGATCCATTACTACACAAATAAGATGTTCCTGCTCGCCCGCAAGAGGTTGAGAGGCACACGCCCTAATTAAGCCAAGAATTCAGTATTTTTATTTTCAACCGAACGCGATTTAGGCTGCTATTAAGGTCCGTTTCCCTCGGATCACCTGCTCGCGCTGGCTTTCCCGCCCCCCGTGTTATACCCGTTAAAATTCCCTTAACAAAAAAACACTTATATAATAAAACCAATATCTTACCCATCATAACACGCGTGTTATGGCCTGCCAAAACCCCACCTAGCGCCGCCCTTGCCAAGCGGATACTCTCGCCTCAAACCAGTCAAAAAGGGCCGAACATGGACCAGACAACCCGCCTACGCGCCCTGATGGCCGGGATCGGCGCCCTCGCCGGGGTCAGCCTCTACCTCCTCGGCCGCGTCCTCGAAGAACACCTTCTCGGCGACCGCCCGGCCCTCGCCCTGACAGCCTTCGCCGCCGTTTTCTTTACCGGCCTGCTGGCGATGGCAGGCCCGCTTCCGATCCGCCGCGCCTCCATCAATGCGGCCTTCACGGCCCTCATAACCTCGCTCCTTCTGGCCTGGGCCAGCCTTCGCTTTGACAGCATCGACGGCCTGCTCAATTCCCCGATCCCGGTATTGTCGACCCTCATTTTGACGGTCGTCCCGCTGCCCTTCCTGATCGCCGCTGCAGGCTCTGGCTGGCGTGACTACCCCGCCCTTTTCACCCATGCCTGGACCATCGTCGTCCGCTACGCCTCGGCGTGGCTTTTTGTCGGTGTGGTCTGGGCGGTGATCTTTCTGTCTGACACCTTGCTGGAAATCGTGGGCTTGTCGATCATCGGCACCTTGATCGACATCCCCATCGTTCCCTGGATCGTCACGGGCCTGACCCTCGGCCTCGCCCTTGCCGTCGTGACCGAGCTTTCGGACCTCGTGTCGCCTTACCTGATCCTGCGCCTGCTTCGCCTGCTGCTTCCCGTCGTCTTGATTGTGGTGGTGATCTTTATCGTGGCGCTGCCGTTCAAGGGCCTCTCTGGGTTATTCGGCACCCTCTCTGCCGCGACCACGCTGCTGATCATGGCCGCCACGGCCGCGACTCTCGTCACCACGGCCATTGACCAAAGCGATGCCGAAGCCACTTCCAGCCATCTCATGGGCCGCGCAACGCAAGCATTGGCCCTGATCGTGCCGATACCCGCGTTGCTGGGGGCCTATTCTATCTGGGTGCGTGTCAGTGAATACGGCTGGACTCCGGACCGAGTGTTTGCTGCCCTTGTTGCCGCATTGGCCATCGGCTACGGCGCGTTTTATGCCAGTGCTGTTCTGCGGGGGGATGGCTGGATGACCCGGATCAGGCAAGGCAATATCTCCATGGCCTTGGCGCTGATCATCGTTGCCGCAGCCCTGCTTACCCCGATCCTTAACCCTGAACGGATTGCCACCAACAGTCAGCTTGCGCGGTTTCACGATGGCCGCACTTTGGTGGCGAACCTTGATGTGGAAAATCTGCGCCAATGGGGCCGCGCCGGAGCCCGTGCCCTTACCGCGCTGGAAAATCAGGCCAAACAGCCTGGCCAAGAGGCGCTTGCCCTGCGCTTGCAAAACAGTCCTGCCGAATTCAGCGCGCAGGACATTGGCGAAGTGACCGCCAGCTTGCGCGCCATTCTTCCCGTGCAACCGGCCACGGCGTCCGCGCTGCGCGATCGCCTGCTTGATGCCGCCGAGCCCTCAGACCGCACATATTGGCTTTCGGTCTGTCAAGATCGCTTGCCAGATGGCCGCCCAGGTTGCGTCATGGTAGTGGGCGACCTGCTGGTAAATGCACCGGGCGACGAAGCGATTTTGGTGATGCGCGATACTAGCGGCAGAATATTTACCCAAGGTTTGGCAGAACGAGGTGGCACCATAGCTTTCCCGTCTTCACATGACTTTCTGCCTGAAAACATTGAAGGCGATGCCGCGATCGCCATGATTATGGCGCTGCAAGATGCCGCCCCCAGAATAACCCCTGCGCCACTCAATCAGATCGAAGTTCTGGGTCATGGCTTTGTCCTTTACCCTTAGGGCGTTTTATACCGGATGGTCTTCGGCATTTGTTAACTGCTGATGCTTAGTCTTGCCGGGAATCGAACGGCCGAGGGGCGGGAACACGGGCCATGCATGGGCTAATCAATAGGGCGATCCAGTGCTTTGTGCGCGACACATATGGGCCTTTGACATGGGGCAATGTAGCGCGCGAAGCGCGGCTTGGCTTTGACAGCTTTGAGCCGATGCTGATCTATGATTCTTCCCTGACCGAGGCGGTCATTGTCGCCACCGCGCGCTTGCTCGACCGCCCTCGTGAAACGGTGCTCGAGGATTTGGGAACCTATCTTGTGTCGCACCCAAATGTCGAAGCGCTGCGACGTTTGCTGCGATTTGGCGGGGTTACGTTTGTCGACTTTTTGCATTCCCTGGAAGATTTGCCGGGTCGGGGGCGGTTGGCATTGCCGGATCTTGATCTGCCGACGCTTGAGGTAAGGGATCACACACCGGATTACTTTACGCTTAATTGCCACTCGCCTTTTCCCGGCGTGGGACATGTAATGATGGGATTGCTTAGGGCGATGGCCGACGACTATGGCGCGCTTGTGCTGCTTGACCATTGTGGCGGCGGCGATAACGGCGAAGAAATTGCGATTCATTTGCTGGAATCAAGCTTTGCCGAGGGTAAGCGCTTTGAACTTTCTGCACGGGTCGGCTGATGATGGATGGCGCTGGCCCTACACCTGATCTTCGCATTGATACCATGGCGTTGGATCGGCTGATGCCGATGCATCTGTGCTTGTCCCCCAGCGGTCACATTTTTGCATGTGGCCCGACGTTGCGCAAACTTGTGCCTGACACGCGGTTGATCGGGCGTTGGTTTTTCGAGATGTTTGAAATTCGCAGGCCCAGCGGCCTGAACAGCTTGCCGCAACTGCAACGCCGGGCCGGCGACAGGCTCTATCTGTCGCTGCGTGGCCAGCCAAATCCCGGTTTTCGAGGCATTGCCTTACCGTTGGCAGACGGGCAGGGGATGCTGATCAACCTTTCGTTCGGCATTGCCGTCATTGATGCCGTGCGCAATCACTCACTGACGGACGCGGATTTCGCTGC
>JBAVTI010000440.1:0-29222 GCA_049696055.1 Paracoccaceae bacterium
GCGGGCCATGAGACCACGGCGCTGACACTGGCGTGGTCGCTGTATTTGTGCGCTTTTGACCAAGATGTACAAACTGCCGCACGGGCCGAGGCGCAGGCGGTGTTGGGCACCCGCGCCGCGGCCGCCACCGACGTGGGCGCGCTGCCTTTGATCCGCCGAATTGTGGACGAAGCGCTGCGGCTTTACCCACCGGCCGCGTTTCTGTCGCGCACGGCGCAGGCGGCGGATGTGTTGTGTGGCCGCGATATTCGACCCGGCGATACCGTTATTTTGCCGATCTACGCCCTGCACCGCCACCATAACCTGTGGCCCGAGCCTGACCGCTTTGACCCCGGCCGCTTCGCCGACCCCAAGGCGATCGAGCGGTTCGCCTATCTGCCGTTTGGCGATGGCCCGCGCATCTGCATTGGCGCCAATTTTGCACTGCAAGAGGCGGTGATTATCTTGGCCACCCTGCTGGGGCGGTTTCGGTTTACCCAAGTGCCGGGGCGCGACCCCAAGCCGGTGATGATCTTGACTCTGCGCCCCGAAGGCGGGGTTTGGCTGGGGGTGGAAAAGCTGTGACTCAGATATTCTGACTATTTTAGTAAATCATTCTTGACGGGCCAGGCGGCTTTCCCTATTCCTGACTTTAATAGTCATCAATAGGGAAATACCATGACAACGCGCCTCACCCATCCCCGCCTTTGGCGTAACCTCGCGCTGGCCGGGGCGACCGCCGGTCTTGCCGCAACCCCACTGGCAGCGGAAATTATCCCCCAAATGGGTGCAACCCTATGGCTGGCGCAGGCTGAAGGCGGCGAGGGCGGTGAGGCCGGGGCGGTGGCAAATGTCTCGCCCGATATCGCCTATCTGGCGCGGCTTGCGATTGTCGAAGGCCATCTGGTGGCCGCGACCGAACTTTACCGCAAGGGCATGGTGGATGAGGCGGTAGGCCTTTCCGGCCACCCCGAGGCCGAAATGATGGACGAAGTGCGCGACACGCTGACCGCCCATAACGCCCCCGATATCAGCCCCGCGATGGAGGAATTGACCAATGTGATGGCCAGCGCCGCCCCGATTGGCGATGTCGAAGCGGCCCTTGCCCGCGTGCAAGTGGCGATTGCTGCAGCTGCCGCCAAAGGCGATGCCGCCCCACGTGTGCAAATTGATGCCCTGATCGCACTGACCCGCGCCGCCGCCTCGGAATACGCGGGCAGCATCAAGGATGGCGCGATTGATGACGTGATGGCGTTCCAGGAAGCGCATGGATTTATCGAAGTGGCCAAGGTGCGGGCGCAAATCCTTGCTGCATCCTTGGACCCGGTGGTGGCTTCGGTTGGCGCCAAGACGCTTGATACGCTTGGCGCCACCGCCGCCGCCTTCGATGCCATTGAAACTACCGCACCCAAACCCGGTGATGCCACGATCCTTGCTGCAGCGGCCGCCCGGATCGAACTTGCTGCCTTTGCGGTGAAATGACCATGTTGCTTGCCGTTGAGAATCTGCTGTCCCCGGGGCAAACCGTGGCCTTGCGCGACGCCGCAGCCGCCCTGCGCTTTCAGGACGGCCGCAAGACCGCTGGCCGTTTTGCCGCCGAGGTGAAGGCCAATGATCAAGCCGAGCCCTCGGCCCAGCTTGACGCCATTGTGGCGCAGGCAGAACAGGCTTTGGCGACCAACGCCCTGTTCACCTCGGCCACCCGGCCCGCCGCGATGACCCGGCTGATCTTGTCGCGTTATCGCGCCGGGCAAACCTATGGGCTGCATGTCGATGATGCGATGATGAGCGGCCTGCGCACCGATGTGTCGTTCACCCTGTTTCTGTCAGACCCCGAAACCTATGACGGCGGCGCGCTGATCATCGAAGACAGCTTTGAGCAGCGGGCGGTCAAACTGCCGGCGGGCAGTCTGTTCCTGTATCCCTCGACCACGTTGCACCGGGTGGAACCTGTGGCAGCGGGCGAAAGGCTGGCGATTGTCGGCTGGGTACAAAGCAGCATCCGCCGTGCCGATCAGCGTGAAATACTGTTCGATCTGGATCGTGCGGTGGCGCAAGTGCATGCGGATACTGGCAAATCCGCGCTGTTCGACAGCCTTGCAAAAAGCCGGTCGAACCTGATCCGGATGTGGGCGGCATCTTGATGCCGATGACAAAGATTTCCCCTCTCCAAATCAGAAAAAACCCGTAACCTGCGCGCGTGACTTAATGTGGAGGTTAAAATGTCGTTGGTCGGAACACTTGCCAAAGTGGCAATCGGTGTCGCTCTTGCAAAGGGGATGCAAGCCGTCTCTGAACGGTCGAAAACTGCTGGCGCGGGTAATCCGGGTACCGGCGGTCTGTTTGGCGGGGTAAATTCACCCAAGCAGGCTGGACAAACCGGGCTTGAAGATATGATGGGCAATATTCTGGGTGGCCGCGCGCGCGACACATCGGGTTCGGCTGCGCAAACTGCCCAAACCGGCGGTCTTGGCGGGCTTTTGGATCAGTTCAGCAACGAATCCGGCGGCATCGGTGGCGGCGGCGGCCAAAGCGCACAGCCCGGCGGCAGCCTGGGCGATTTGCTGGGTGGCCTTTTGGGCGGTGCGGCAGGCGGCGCGGGCAGCGGCGGGCTGGGTGATCTGCTGGGTGGATTGCTGGGTGGTGCCGCCGCAGGTGGGGCAGCGACAGGTGGGGCAGCCGACCCGATCGCCAACAAAACCGCGAAACACAACGACAAATCCTTTGGCGAAGTGCTGAACACCTCTTTCGCCAACAAAGGCGAGCCGGATGTAACCCCTACCGATGAGCAAAACGCCATCGCCGCCTTGATGCTGCGCGCGATGATTCAGGCCGCCAAAGCCGATGGCAGCGTTGATGATGCCGAAAAGCAAAAACTGCTGGGCAATCTGGGCGAGGTCAGCCGCGAGGAAATGGCCTTTGTTCAGGCCGAGTTGAAAAAGCAGGTCGATGTCGACGGGCTGGCGCGTCAGGTGCCGCATGGCATGCAAAAGCAGGTCTATACGATGTCGGTGATGGCGATAAATCTCGACAGCCAAAACGAGGCGCAATACCTGCACGGTCTGGCCCAAGCGCTTAAGCTTGATCAACGGGCAGTCAATCACATCCACGCCGAACTGGGTGTGCCAGCCCTTTACGCCTGATCAACGGCGGAACTGAAACCAAGGGCCGGGGGCCACACCCCCGGCTTCCAGTGTACATGCGCGAATGGCGCTGCAACGAACGGCCCTTTGGGGATTTTCAAAAAGAGGAACGCTACAGGGGGTTTTCCTGCCGTGACATTGCGGGCATCCTTGGCCCAAAGAAATGATGTTCGGAGCGGTAGGATGCGATTGGTTCTAAGCACATTATTGCTTGTGGCAGCCCAGGCCGCCGCCGCGCAGGAGGGTGGTTTGCGGCTTGCCATCAGCTTTGACGATACCAGCCTTGCCAAGTTGCAAGACATCGGCGAGCGCGTCACCATCAACGCATGGTTTTTCGGCGATCCGACCGATGCCGGGGCCGATTTGGCCGATGAGATGGGCACGGTCTACCTTGGCACCGAAACCTATGACATCTGGCCGGTGGATCAGGTGGTGACCATCGGCGGATCGGTTTCAGGGATGCCCAAGCATTTGATAATGCAACCAATGGTAAACGTGAACGTCTACACCTCACGCATCAAGGACGACAACAACCTGCTTCATTGCGGTCTGGTCGAAGGCCCGTTTGATGAACTGGCCAAGGATACGCAGGCGATCGGCTGCACGCTGATCGGGGGGTAAGGCGGCATCCCCCGATCAGGTAAACTTGTTGTCCCTTGGGAAACCCCTTGGGGCCATCTTGCCTGCCGAGGCCCGCGCGCCCAGCCATTCGGCCAAGTCGCTTTCGGTGCGGGTGCGACCTGCGGGGTCTTTCCAGGTCAGACCATCGGCCAGCGTAAACGTGGTCGCATCAATCAGCCCGCCGTCCTTGTATTTCTGCAACCGCACGCCTTTGCCCTTGGCCATTTCCGGCAATTCCACCAGCGGGAACACCAGCAGTTTGCGGTTTTCGCCCACCACGGCGATATGGTCGCCCCGCGCCGGACGGCAAAGCGCGGTTTTAACGCCTTCGCGCACGGTCAGGATATGTTTGCCCGCACGGGTTTGCGCCACAACCTCTTCCGACGGGACAATGAAGCCATCGCCGGCAGTTGAGGCGATCAGCAACCGCTCGCCGCTGCGCCAGATCATCAGATCGACAATCTCGGCATCGTTGGGCAGATCGACCATCAGGCGCACGGGTTCGCCCATGCCGCGACCGCCGGGCAGATTGCCCCCCAGCAAGGTATAGAACCGCCCGTTCGAGCCGATCAGAATGATCTTGTCGGTGGTCTCGGCGTGGAACAGGAAACGGCCCTCGTCGCCATCCTTGAACTTGACCTCGCCATCAAGGGCAACATGGCCCTTCATTGACCGGATCCAGCCCATTTTGGAACAGATCACCGTAATCGGTTCGCGCTCGATCATTGCCTCATAGGGCACTTCTTCCACATCACCGGCATCGGCAAAAGTGCTGCGCCGCGCGCCGCCTTTGCTGTCTTTGCCAAAGGTTTTCTGCACATCGCGCAAATCGGCGCTAATGCGCTTCCATTGCAGCACATCGCTGCCCAAGAGATCATCCAACGCCGCCCGTTCGCGCATCAATTCATCACGCTCGCGGATCAGTTCAATCTCTTCAAGCCGGCGCAAAGACCGCAACCGCATGTTCAGAATGGCTTCGGCCTGCACATCAGAAAGCTCGCCGTCACCTGCGGGCGGCGAGACATAATCCTTTTCCGACATCGCCCGTTTATGCGCAATTCCCCAGTTTTCCGCCATCAAGGCGCGCTTGGGGTCGGCGTCATAACGGATGATATCAATCACCCGGTCAAGGTTCAGGAAGGCAATGATAAAGCCTTCCAGCACCTCTAGCCGGTGGTCGATCTTTTCCATGCGATGCTGGCTGCGGCGCTGCAAAACATCGCGCTTATGGTCCAGAAACGCGCGCAACACTTCTTTCAGGCTGCACACAACCGGTTGGCGACCATCAATCAGCACGTTCATGTTCAGGCTAAAGCGAATCTCCAGATCGGAATTGCGAAACAACATTCCCATCAACATGTCGGGGTCAACCGTGCGCACCCGAGGCTCCAACACCAGCCGCACATCTTCGGTAGACTCGTCGCGCACATCCGCGAGGATCGGCACCTTTTTGGTCTGGATCAACTCGGCAAGCCGTTCGATCAGCTTGGATTTTTGCACCTGATACGGGATTTCAGTGACCACGATCTGCCACTGACCGCGCCCAAGATCCTCGACAGACCAACGTGCGCGCAACCGAAACGCACCGCGACCGGTGCGATAGGCCTCAAGAATATTGGCGCGCGGCTCGACGATCACACCGCCGGTGGGAAAGTCGGGGCCGGGAACCACGGCCACCAAAGCCGCATCCGCCACATCGGGGTCTTTCAGCATCAGCTGACAGGCGTCGATCAATTCGTGCAGGTTGTGCGGCGGGATATTCGTGGCCATCCCCACGGCAATACCGCTGGACCCATTGGCCAAAAGATGCGGAAACGCCGCAGGCATCACCACCGGCTCTTCCAGGGTGCCATCATAGTTCGGACGGAAATCGACGGCGTTTTCCGCCAGCCCTTCCATCAACGCCTCGGCAATCGCCGTCAGCCGTGCCTCGGTATAGCGGCTGGCTGCCGGGTTATCGCCGTCGATGTTGCCAAAGTTGCCCTGCCCGTCCACCAGCGGATAGCGCACGTTGAAATCCTGCGCCAATCGCGCCATCGCGTCGTAAATCGCGGCATCGCCATGCGGGTGATAGTTGCCCATCACGTCGCCGCTGATTTTGGCCGATTTGCGAAAGCCGCCGGTGGGCGAGAGCTTCAGTTCGCGCATCGCAAACAGAATGCGCCGATGCACCGGCTTTAGACCATCACGCGCATCGGGCAAGGCCCGGTTCATGATGGTCGACAGCGCATAGGTCAAATAGCGCTCGCCGATAGCGCGGCGCAGCGGTTCCGACACAAGAACAGGCTCGATTTTGGGGTCGTCAGGGGTTTTGGTCATGGATGTTGTGTAATCGCCCAAGGCGATCCGGTCCAGACAGATTTTCTTTTGCATGGTTTCAACGGGGAAAATTTGGTAAACTTTCCTGACGATCTTGCGAAAATCCATGCTAAACAGCGGCAATTCCTCAGTGATTCTGGTGCCCCATGCTGCGTTTGACCGCCCTTCTGTGTGCTTTTATGTTCGTGACCATGCTGGTTGGTGGGCGCGATTACGGGCAAATGCGCCCCGGCCTTGCCGCCGCCAAAGTCACGGCAGCGCAGGTGCAGGTTGCGGCAACAGTGGCCGAAGAACCTGTGCAGCAAGCGCCTGCACCGCAAGGAAATGTGATTGCCGCATCGTTTACGGCCACGCAGGCGGCAGAAACCACTTCACTGTCGCTGCCTTTGGTGAAACCTGTCGCGCGGCCTGAGCAAGCAGCAGCAGAACCGACGCCGACCGCTGACCCTGCATCCAATGTGTGGTATGTCGATGCCCGCTCGGTCAACGTGCGCGAAGGCCCGTCGACCGATTATGCCGTGTTGGGCAAGCTGGGCCGAGGCGAAGCCATCACCGTTCTGGCCACCGATGCATCGGGCTGGGCGCGGGTGGTGATCGAAGGCGACGGGATCGAAGGTTTCGTGTCCATCGACTATCTGGTCGCCGAAAACCCCGCCGCAAACTAAACCAAACCGATTGCCAGCCCGGCACAAACCCCCTACTCCAACGCAAAATCCGTTGGAGAACAGCCCCATGCCCCCCCGTTCGATCCTGATCACCGGCTGTTCGTCGGGCATTGGCTATGATGCCGCCCATGGCCTGCACCAACGCGGCTGGCGGGTATTTGCCACCTGCAAAAGTGAGGCCGATTGTGCCCGCCTGCGGGATGAAGGGCTGGAGAGCTTTGCCCTTGATTACGCCGACGAGGCCAGCATTGCCGCCGCCGTGGCCGAGGTGAAAACCCGCACCGGCGGCACCCTGGACGCGCTTTACAACAACGGCGCCTATGCCTGCCCCGGGGCGGTTGAAGACCTGCCGCGCGGCGCATTGCGGGCGATATTTGAAACCAATCTCTTTGGCTATCAAGATCTTACCACCCAAGTCATCCCAATGATGCGCGCCCAAGGCCATGGCCGGATCATCAATTGCTCGTCGGTTCTGGGCCTTGTCGGCATGAAATGGCGCGGCGCCTATGTTGCCACCAAATTCGCCATGGAAGGCCTGACCGACGTGTTGCGGATCGAGATGCGCGGCACCGGCATTGACATCATCCTGATCGAACCCGGGCCGATTCCGACCAAAATCCGCGAGAACGCCATTCCGCATTTTGAGAAATGGATTGATTGGCAAAACTCGGCCCGCAAGGACGAATACGCGCCGCTGATCGACCGGCTTTATCACGCCAGCGGCCCGGATCGGTTCGAGCTGCCTGCCGCAGCAGTTACCGCCAAGCTGATCCGCGCGCTGGAAAGCCCGCGCCCCAAGGCACGCTATTTTGTAACCACACCGACCTATCTGATGGATATCGCCCGCCGCATCCTGCCTACCCGGGCGCTGGATTGGCTGATCTCCAAAGGCTGAGCAGTCGAAACAGCGCCCACTGTTTTTCCGTTCGCTTTTTCGCCAGACCCGGCTACATCAGCATCAACCAACTGGGGTACGTCATGATCAACGATCCGCTCTTCATCGTCGCAGCTTTGGCCAGCTTTGGCGTTCTGATCATTCTGATGATCGGCATCGGCAGTTTCGGCAAGGGCGGCGATTTCAACCGCAAACACGCCAATCGCCTGATGCGGTATCGGATCTATGCCCAAGGCTTGGCGGTGCTGCTGATCGTAAGCTTTGCCTATCTGCGATCAAAAGGAGGCAACTGATGGTCGTCTTGAACAAAATCTATACCAAAACCGGTGATGCCGGTGAAACTGCCCTTGGTAACGGCGCGCGCGTCGCCAAACACTCGACCCGCGTGAACGCCTACGGCACGGTGGATGAGACGAACGCGACGGTCGGCCTTGCCCGGCAGCATTCCACGGGCGAAATGGATGCGGGCCTGAAGCGCATTCAAAACGATCTGTTCGATCTTGGCGCAGACCTGTGCCGCCCCGACATGGAACGCGACCACGAGGCCGGCTATACCCCGCTGCGCATTCTTGAGACACAAGTGCTGCGGCTTGAGGCCGAAATTGATGTGATGAACGCCAAATTGACCCCGCTGCGCAGCTTTATCCTGCCCGGCGGTTCGGCGCTTGCGGCCCAACTGCACCTTTGCCGCACCGTATCGCGCCGTGCCGAACGCCTGACCGTTGAACTTGCCACCATGGAGGCAATCAACTCCGAGGCCGTCAAATACCTTAACCGCCTGTCGGATTGGTTCTTTGTGGCGGGCCGCATCGCCAACAATGATGGTGCCGATGACGTGCTTTGGGTGCCCGGCCTGACCCGTTGAACCCTGTGGCGGCAAGGACGCGACGTCCTGCCACCCTTGCCTGTCGGTTTTGATCTGTTTTCCGCGGCGTGAACGGGCTAATACCCAGCCCGAGAGCTTGTTTTGGCCCCGGCCGGGCCAGTAAATCAGGAGATATGCGCGATGAAGGTCTTGGTGCCCGTCAAACGTGTGATCGACTACAACGTGAAGGTTCGCGTCAAAGCGGACGGCACGGGAGTTGATCTGGCGAACGTGAAGATGTCGATGAACCCGTTCGACGAAATTGCCGTCGAAGAGGCGATCCGCCTGCGTGAGGCTGGTAAGGCGTCCGAAGTGATCGTCGTGTCGATCGGCGTAAAGCAGTCGCAGGAAACCCTCCGCACCGCGTTGGCGATGGGGGCGGATCGCGCCATCCTGATCGAAGCAGCGGCGGACGTGCATACCGACATCGAACCGCTGGCCGTTGCCAAACTGCTGGCGGCCGTGGTGCGCGAAGAAGCGCCGGGGATCGTGCTTTGCGGCAAGCAAGCCATCGACAATGACATGAACGCCACCGGGCAGATGCTTTCGGCGCTGCTGGGCTGGAGTCAGGCGACATTTTGCAGCGAATTGGCGATTGAGGGCGATCACGCCCTGATTACCCGCGAAGTTGACGACGGGCTGCAAACCATCCGCGTCAAGATGCCAACGATTGTTACCGTCGATCTGCGCTTGAACGAGCCCCGCTATGCAAGTTTGCCCAACATTATGAAAGCAAAGAAAAAGCAGCTGGATGAAAAGACGCCTGCAGACTACGGCGTTGACGTCAGCCCGCGGTTGTCGGTGCTGAAAACCACCGAGCCTGTTGGCCGCAAGGCTGGTATCAAAGTGGCATCGGTGGACGAACTAATTGCAAAACTTAAAGACGAAGCGGGGGTAATCTGATGGCCGTTCTTCTTTTGGCAGATGTAATCAACGGGCAATTGGCGACCGATGGCGTGGCCAAAACCCTTGCGGCGGTCAAATCCCTGGGTCCGGTGACCGTATTGATTGCGGGCACGGGCGGCGATGCGGCGGCAGCCGAAGCTGCTGGCCTTGAAGGCGTAACAAAGGTGCTGTTCGCCGATGACCATGCGTTTTGCCACGGCATGGCCGAACCAACCGCCGCATTGGTGGTCTCGCTGGCCGGTGGTTTTGATCACATCGTTGCCGCCTCGACAGCGTTTTCCAAGAACGTCCTGCCCCGCGTGGCCGCGATGCTGGATGTCATGGTGATTTCGGATGTGACGGCGGTGATCGACGCTTCTACATTTGAGCGCCCGATTTATGCCGGCAACGCAATTCAAACCGTCCAATCCTCGGATCCCAAAAAAGTGCTGACCGTGCGGACAGCAACTTTTGCCGCAGTCGGCACCGGCGCTTCGGCACCGGTTGAGAAAATTTCGGGTTCGGCGAACGGTGATCTGTCGGCTTGGGTCGAAGACAAGGTTGCAACCTCGGATCGCCCGGAACTGACCTCGGCTGGCATCGTGGTCTCTGGCGGTCGCGGTGTCGGGTCCGAAGCAGACTTTGCCCTGATCGAAAAACTGGCCGACAAGTTGAACGCCGCCGTCGGTGCCTCGCGCGCTGCCGTCGATAGCGGCTACGCCCCCAACGATTGGCAGGTTGGCCAAACCGGCAAGGTGGTTGCCCCTAACCTTTACATCGCGGTCGGCATTTCTGGTGCCATTCAACACCTTGCGGGCATGAAAGACAGCAAAGTCATCGTCGCGATCAACAAAGATGACGAAGCCCCGATCTTTCAGGTCGCCGACTATGGGCTGGTGGCCGATCTGTTTACCGCTGTGCCAGAGCTGATCGAAAAACTTTGATCCAAACGGGTTCCGCGAAAGTCATGCGAACGGGCACCCGATGGGGTGCCCGTTTCTATTTCAACTACACAATCCGTTCCAGCACTTCGCCCAGCTTTTCAGCCACTTCGGCATGCACGGCCACCCCCGGAATACCCAAGGCCGCCGGTTCATCCATCGGTGCAAAGGCCATGCCATCCACCCCCATGGCACGTGCCTGCGGGCTGCTGACCACCTCCAGATACTCAGTGGCATAGGGCCGCACCGCCGCAATCATTTCGCTGTCCACCAGAATGGGGTCCATCACCAGATCGGGCTGCCCGCCCGGCGCAAACGGCGTATGGTCTGCCAACCACATCAGCACCGTCTTGCCCGGAATCCGTTCCAGCAACCCAATCATCCGCGCCACCCAAGCCGCGCGCAATTCCTCGGCCACCACCTCGAACCGTTCCGGCGATACCGTCTGCAACGCCTGCAACATATGCCGGGTAAAGTGAAACTCGGTGAAATCTACATCCCGGAACACCGTTCGCAGCAGATTGGACGCCCGCAAGAACCGGTCATTACGGCGCGGATGCACTGCGTAAAACCGGTTTGTCAGGTTCTGCGCGCCCACAATCTGCACCACCGTCGCCCGCGCCTTGGCCGCGATATCCAACACTACAGGCTCATTTACATAGACATCCAACCCCGCATTCACACAGCCCAGATTGACCATCCGGATCCCGGTTGCCTGCTCAACCAACGCCGGATAGGGCACCGGCACGAACTTCCCATAGGTTTCGGTGCCGCCCAACACGGCGACATAGTCCCGCTCAAGATCGCGGCGCGGACCGCGAAACAACAACTTCGACTTGCCATAACGGCACGGATAATAATCCAGGGCCCCTTCGCCCGGATACGCATAGGCCATAACACCCACCCCAATTTCACTACACCCACGACTCAGTCTGAGGCAAACCCGTTTCCAAAAGGCTAAATGGCGAAATCGAGGCGAATTTTACCCAAGCCGCCACACCCGCGCGGCCTTGCACCCTGCCCGCGCCCGCGCATATGGTTTGGCACAGGAAATTCCCGGAGGGCGGCATGGCAATTCAATCCGTAGGTATCGTGGGCGCAGGTCAGATGGGCAATGGCATCGCCCATGTGTTCGCGCTGGCGGGCTATGACGTGCTGATGACCGACATTTCGCAAGAAAGCCTTGAAAAGGCCGTCGCCCTGATCGACCGCAATCTTGAACGGCAGGTCAGCCGTGGCAAAACCTCGCCCGAAGCCAAGGCCGCAGCCATGGCCCGCATCAAGACCACGCTCAAACTGTCAGATCTTGGGCCACTGGATCTGATTATCGAGGCGGCAACCGAACGCGAAACTGTCAAACAGGCAATTTTCGAAGACCTTTTGCCGCACCTTTTGCCGCATACCATTCTGACCTCGAACACCTCGTCAATCTCGATCACCCGACTTGCGTCGCGCACCGACCGTCCGGAAAAATTCATGGGTTTTCACTTCATGAACCCGGTGCCGGTGATGCAGCTGGTTGAATTGATCCGGGGAATTGCCACCGACAAGGCGACCTACGAATCGCTGCTGGAAGTTGTGCAAAAGCTGGGAAAAACCGCCGCCAGCGCCGAGGATTTCCCGGCCTTTATTGTCAACCGCATCCTGATGCCGATGATCAACGAGGCGGTATATACGCTCTATGAGGGCGTGGGGTCGGTCAAATCGATCGACGAATCGCTAAAGCTGGGGGCAAATCATCCAATGGGGCCGCTTGAGCTGGCGGATTTCATCGGGCTGGACACCTGTCTTGCGATCATGAACGTGCTGCACGATGGGTTGGGCGATACCAAATATCGCCCCTGCCCGCTGCTGGCAAAATATGTCGAAGCAGGCTGGCTGGGCCGGAAAACGCAGCGCGGCTTTTACGATTATCGTGGCGAAACCCCCGTTCCGACCCGCTAAAGCGTGATGTTGAAAAGCGGGGACCGGTTTTCCACATCAAATCACGCGACATCAAAAGGTTAGAGCGGGAAGATGTTTCTACCCAACATCATTCCGCTCTAGTCGCCCAGTGCCAATGTCCGCTCGCGCAGCCATTCCATGAAACCGCGCGGGTTTCCGGCAAAGGCGGCCATTTCCTCATACGGGATGGGCGCGCCCACGACCGGTGCCTGTGGTTTATTCAGCGCATACACCACTTCGTGGATCAGCAATCCCTGCCGGATGACCGGAGAAATGTGATTGGCAATCTGATAGGCGCGCGAGTTCTGCCCCGGGAAATAGATCGGCAGCACCTGCGCCTTGCTTTTCAGAATCATCTTGGCGGTGAACGGATTCCATTCCTTTTCCACCGCGCGGCCAAACCAGCCAGGCGATGCCGCCACCGCACCCGCCGGAAACAGCACGATAACGCCGCCATTTTCCAGCTGCTTCATCGCCTGACGGCGCATATCCAGACCTTTTTCCAGCATGTTATCTTCATGCGGAAACGGCACCGGGATCAAAAATTCTGCAACTTCCTGAATGCCCGACAGCAAAGACCGGGTCAAAATCTTGTAATCCGTGCGCACCTGACCGATCAACTCGGCAAGCACCATGCCATCCACCAGTCCGTGCGGGTGGTTTGCCACCACAACCAGGGGCCCGGTGGCCGGAATGCGCGCCATTTGTTCGGGCGGGGTTTTCAGCACGATTCCCATGAACCGCAGCGCTTTGGGCCAGAACGCCTGCCCCGTGGCCTTTTCGCTGGCCTCGAACCGGCGGATCATCTGCAGCAGCGTGATCTTGCCCGTGGTCCATTCCAGCACCCGAATGACGGCGCGGCTCCACTTATTGTCGAACGTGCTGGAATAGGACAGCTGACGTTTGTCATAGGGGCGAAAGCCCGGTTCATCCGAAAAGCGGTTTTTATGCGGGTCGTCCGTCACGAAGCGTCAGCCTTTTTGTCTTGTGCGCTTCAGTAGTCTTCACCGAACCGGTTTGCCACCAACGCCTCAAGCGCGTCCGCCAGCTTTTCGGCCTCGGCCCCGCTGGTTGTCACGTCAATAGAGGTTCCGCGCGAGGCTGCCAACATCAAAAGACCCATGATCGAATCTCCGGAAACGCTGAGGCCATCTTTTGAGACTTCGGCGCTGGCATCGTGGTGTTCCACCGTCTCGACGAATTTGGCCGAGGCGCGTGCATGCAGCCCCTTTTCATTCACTATAAGCAATTTGCGCCGCATCATGCCTTGGCCTCGTCGGTGCCCAGATCAAGGCTGTTGATGTATTTGCGCCCGGCATCCAGTGCCAAAGCAACCGCTTCGGCAAGCGGTAATTCACGCGATTTGGTCAGTTTGATCAGCATCGGCAGATTGGCGCCATAAAGAATCCGGCGATTTCGCGCCGAACAGGCAGGCAGCGACAGGTTGGAAGGCGATCCGCCGAACATATCGGTCACCACCACAACGCCGGCGCCGCGTTCAACAGAATCTGCCGTGGCGCTGATTTCGGCCTCTTTACTGGCCCGGTCGTGATCGTCCATGATCGAAACGGCGGCCATCGCGGGCTGTTTACCAACGACATGCTCTACGGCGGAAAGATATTCCCGCGCCAGCCCACCATGTGCCACGATCACAATACCGATCACGCCTTTTTCACCCTTGTTTCATTGGCGCACCAGCCGCCCTGCGTTCAAGTTCCCTGTGCCGTTTTGACACTGACCACCCGGCTTCTGCAAGCGCATTGCCCAAAATTTCTGCAACTGCGACAGATCGGTGTTGCCCTCCGGTGCAGCCAAACCCAATTGACAGATGCGCCTTGCCCTCATCCAGCTGTGCAGGCAGCAAAAACAGCACCAGATCGCGCAGTTTGGCAATGAATTCGGGAAACCGTGGGTCGGCGGTCACGTAATCCATCACCGCCGGGTCGCGCCCGTCCAGATCGCGCAAGGCTGCCACCCAATGGGGATTCTGCAGGAACCGGCAATCGAAGATCATATCCACACCCCGCGGCACCCCGCGTTTGTAGGAAAAGGATTGCACCGAAACCGCCAGCGGTGCTGCGGCGGTGCGGGCAAACCACAGTTTGATTTCTGCCTTAAGGTCGTGCGGTGACATTTCTGTGGTGTCAATCAAGTGGTCCGCCCGCACCCGGATTGGCGCCAACAAATCAATCTCGCGCTCGATCCCGTGGGATGGCGTCTCGTCAGAGGCCAAAGGGTGCCGCCTGCGGGTTTCCGAATAGCGCCGGATCAGATCGTCGACCGCGCAATCCAGATACAACACCTCCAGCGTTACGCGAGGGTCGCGGGTCAGGCTGTCGATCAATTCGATCAGCGCGGTTGCATTGAAATCCCGGTTGCGCACATCTAGCCCCAGCGCAATGGGCCGGTCCAGCGGTGGCCCGTCAATCAACCGTGGCACCAGGCTTAGCGGCAGATTGTCGATGACCTCATACCCCAGATCCTCCAGGGCATTGATTGCCGTAGTGCGGCCCGCACCCGAAGGTCCGGTCACCAGCACCAGCCGATGTTCGCCTTTTTGGTCTGGCGTCTGATCTGTCGGCGTTGGCTTCACCGCCCGTCTCCCGTTTTGGCCTCACGCCCGTCGTCCACCCCGAAGGGCTTGCAGCAGCGCAAAGGGAAAATGGGCCGCATCTTGCCCAAGCACAAGGTCCAACGACACCTGCAACAGTGTGACCTGACGTTTCGGTGGCAGGCGTTCCGCCTCGATCTGTTCAAGGTCAACCACAAGCCGAACCTGCACTTCGGTCACAGCGTCGGCGTGCAAAAGCCCGATTCCCCGCGCCTCGATCATCCCGCGCAGCGCATCGGGGCAGCGGGCCATCACCCCGTCGCCCCGGCGTTGCAAAATCGTGCGGTCATCTGCCACCAGCCGCGCACCAAGGCCGATCAAAGTCAGCGCCAACGACGACTTGCCGCAACCGGAAGGGCCAAGGATCAACAACCCCCGATCCTCAAACGCCACACAACTGGCATGCAGTATTATTTCACCTGCTGCCGTTTGCGCCGTCACACCGGCAAGCCCACCACGAACCGCGCACCCAGCGGTTCCGAAGTGACATCGGCATGGGTTGGACGGATGTTTTCAGCCCAGATCACACCGCCATGCGCCTCGATGATTTGCTTGGAGATCGCCAAGCCCAAGCCCGAATGGTTGCCAAAATCGTCCGAAGGCCGTTCCGAGTAGAACCTTTTAAACACCTTCGTCAGCGCCGCCTCGGGAATGCCCGGCCCGGTATCTTCAACCACGATCAACACCCGGTTCTCGCGCCTGCGCGCCCAGACCCGAACCGCATCACCCTCTTCGCAGAACGACACCGCATTGGTGATCAGGTTTACAAATACCTGCGCCAGACGGGCCTCCAGCCCGCGGATCATGATCGGCTCTGCCGGTAAATCAGTGATGAAATCAACATCGCGTTCTGCGGCTTGCTTACCCAGATATTCGGTCAGGTTAGATAGTGTTTTCAGAAGGTTAAACTCTTCTTCTTCTTCCTTCACCAACTCGCTGTCCAGCCGCGACGCGTTGGAAATATCGCTTACCAACCGGTCTAACCTGCGCACATCATGCTCGATCACTTCCAGCAAACGTTCGCGTTGATCGTCGCGTTTTGCCACCCGCATGGTGCCCACCGCCGACCGCAAACTGGCCAGCGGGTTCTTGATCTCATGCGCCACATCTGCGGCAAATTGTTCGTTTGCGTCAATGCGGTCGTAAAGCGCTGCCACCATTCCGCGCATCGCCACCGACAGGCGGCCAATCTCGTCAGGTCGCGCCGTCAGATCGGGAATACGCACCCGCCCCGGTGCCATCTTGCGCGCATCGCGGTCGCGCCCCAATTCCGCCGCTGCCGCCAGATCCGACAGCGGATTGGCAATCGTCGATGCCAGAACCAAAGAAAGGCCAATCGACACCAGCAAAGCAATCACGAACATTTGCAAAATCTGCTCACGTTCAAACCGCACCAGGCGATCAATCTCACCCTCGGCACTGGTCAGCGCCACCACGCCAAGCACTTCGCCCGCCTGCCAGATCGGCGTTGCCACCGAAAACAGCGCCCCACCTTCTGACGCCTGTGCCGTATTTACGTTGGTCTCGCCCGCCCGCGCCCCTGCGAACAAATCGCGCGCCAAACCTTCACCATCAAACTGCGCGGCGCGATCTTCCGAAGACGCGAGGAAACCGGAAACGCCGTCCCAGATCATGTTCAGGAAATCGGTGATAATGGTCGAGCGCGCTTGATCCACTGGCGCGCGCGCGGCACCGATGCCTTTGGTCAGCAACGTGCCATAAGCATCGAAAACATAAACCTCGATACCGGGGCCGATGTTCACCTGCTGCAGGGTTTGCGCTACATTTATGCCCGGCCCAGCGGCCAGATCAACCACGGCAGTGCCAGGCATTTGCGCCTCGAACACGTCGGCAATCAGCTTGGCCTCGGTCACCAATCCTTGCTCGCGCTGCAGCACAAGGCTGTCGCGGATCGGGTTCATGAACAGCACGCCGGACACCAGAATAACCAGCGCCATCATATTGAAAATGATGATTTTGCGCGCCAGAGGGGATCGGTTCAGCGAGACAAGCCCGCGCCGCCCACGCCCGGCGCGCAGTTCTTGGTCGGCCAAGGCATCGGGGGTTACCCAATCTTCGCCAAGCAGCACCTCGCCCTTGCGGACGGGGGTTCGGCCTTCTGTGGTGATGCGCTGTGCGGCGGTCATTTCTTAGCCGTCACTCTTCGTTGTAGCGGTATCCGATACCATATAGCGTCTCAATTGCGGAAAAATCATCATCAGCGGTCCGCATCTTTTTGCGCAAGCGTTTGATATGGCTGTCGATTGTGCGGTCATCGACATAAACCTGATCGTCATAGGCCACATCCATCAGCTGATCGCGGCTTTTCACGAAACCTGGCCGTTGAGCCAACGCTTGCAGTAGCAAGAACTCGGTCACGGTCAGCGAAACATCATTGCCCTTCCAGGCAACCGAATGGCGCAGCGGGTCCATCCGCAGATGCCCGCGTTCCATGATCTTGGTTTCCTCGGTGACCGCCACTTCGCCCGTGGCAATCGCTTCTTGGCGACGCAGCAGCGCGCGGATGCGCTCTACCAGCAACCGTTGCGAGAACGGCTTTTTCACATAGTCATCCGCGCCCATGCGCAGACCCAGAACTTCGTCAATTTCATCGTCTTTTGAGGTCAGAAAGATCACCGGCATCTGGGTTTTCTGCCGCAAGCGTTGCAGCAGGTCCATCCCATCCATCCGCGGCATCTTGATATCGAGCACGGCCATATCAGGCAGGCGCTTGTTAAACGCATCCAACGCGGATTGACCGTCGTTGTAGGTCTCCACCTCGAAGCCTTCAGCTTCCAGCGTCATTGAAACCGACGTCAGGATATTCCTGTCGTCGTCCACAAGGGCGATCCTTGACATTTGCGGTTTTCCTATACTGCTCATTGTTCTGTTTTTTGCATCATGATCATGTTTCCGACCCAAAGAATCAACAGTTAACTGCGAATCACCTGACCGCGCGTCCTCAGAGGACACTAAAATTCCCAACGATTGACTAATTTGCCGCAGTTTTCCACATATTGCGGTCAAGACGCGGGATTCTGTTTCCGATGATGGCGCTAACCGCAAAATGATTGCGCTAACCGTGGATTTGGTTGCGCTAACGGTGGCAATGCGTCCTATTCTTCTGCGAAAACCTCATGTTATAGGGCAAGTGTAGCCCCTGGCACCGCGGGCTGCCGGTAGTCTCTTTGGCCCAAGGATACCGAATTAGAACCTGAAAACGCCGCTCAGCGGCACAGGGAGCTTGCACAATGACCAATGGACGCGTGAACCCAACGAAACGCTTGGAAGATCAAGGCATTACCGGCTTGGGGACGGTCTATTACAACTTTATCGAACCCGCGCTGGTCGACGCTGCCATATCGCGCGGCGAAGGCAAGCTGGGTCGCGGTGGCGCGTTCCTGTGTTCGACCGGGGTTTATACCGGCCGTTCGCCACGCGATAAATTCGTGGTCCGCACCCCGTCGGTTGAAAACACCATCTGGTGGGAAAACAACGCCCCCATGGCCCCCGAGGCCTTTGATCGGCTTTATTCCGATATGCTGGCCCACATGCAGGGACGCGATTATTTCGTGCAGGATCTGTTTGGCGGCGCCGACCCGGAATACCGGCTGGATGTGCGCGTGGTAACCGAACTTGCGTGGCACGGATTGTTCATGCGCCACATGTTGCGCCGCCCCGAACGCGCCGAGCTGGACAGCTTTGACCCGGAATGGACGATCATCAACTGCCCGTCGTTCAAGGCCGATCCGGCACGCCACGGCTGCCGCACCGAAACCGTGATCGCGCTGAACTTTGACAGAAAGCTGATCCTGATCGGCAATACCGCCTACGCGGGCGAAAACAAAAAGTCGGTTTTCACCCTGCTGAACTACCTGCTGCCCGAAAAAGGCGTGATGCCGATGCACTGCTCCGCCAACCACGCCATCGGCAACCCTGCCGATGCTGCCGTGTTCTTTGGCCTGTCGGGCACCGGCAAAACCACGCTTTCCGCCGATCCGTCGCGCACCTTGATTGGCGATGACGAACACGGCTGGTCCGACAATGGCACCTTCAACTTTGAGGGCGGCTGCTATGCCAAAACCATCAACCTTTCGGCCGAAGCGGAGCCCGAGATCTACGCCACCACCCACCGTTTCGCCACGGTCGTGGAAAACATGGTCTATGATCCCGAAACGCTGGAACTTGATTTCAACGACGACAGCCTGACCGCCAATACCCGCTGCGCCTATCCGCTAGAGTATATCTCGAACGCTTCCGCGACGGGCATGGGGGGCAATCCCAAAAACATCATCATGCTGACCTGCGATGCGTTTGGCGTGCTGCCGCCCATCGCCCGGTTGACCCCGGCGCAGGCGATGTATCACTTTCTGTCCGGCTTCACCTCCAAGGTGGCTGGTACCGAACGGGGTGTCACCGAACCACAGCCGACCTTCTCGACCTGTTTTGGCGCACCCTTCATGCCGCGCCGCCCCGAGGAATACGGCAAACTGTTGCAGGCAAAAATCGCCAAACATGGCGCGGCGTGCTGGTTGGTGAATACCGGCTGGACGGGTGGTGCCTATGGCGATGGCAAGCGGATGCCGATCAAGGCCACCCGCGCGCTTCTGACCGCCGCGCTGGATGGCAGCCTTGCCCATACCGAGTTCCGCCGCGATCCGAACTTTGGCTTTGACGTGCCGGTATCGGTGCCGGGCGTCGACCGCGGTCTGCTTGATCCGCGCACAACCTGGGCGCATCCAACCGCCTATGACGCGCAGGCGAAAAAGCTGGTGGGGATGTTTGCCGATAACTTTGGTCAGTACGTGCCCTACATTGATGCGGATGTGAAAGCGGCTGCCATCGGGTAACGCGGCCAAGGCCGGGGGGGTTCACACCCCCCGGACCCCCCGTGGGATATTTCCAAACGAGAGATCGAAAGAGGGGTAAGACCCGACGGCCCAGCGCATCAGATCAAGCCAGGTCAGAATCATCAGAATCTGCGTCCACAGCCAAAACCGCCGCGCTTTGCCGAGCTGTATCGTCCCTCGGGTTAGGCTGCACCGCTTGATCGGACGCGTAACTTTCATTCACCATCCGCACGTCGATTGAATTTTTGTTGCGCTGCACCTGCAAAAGGATTACCCATTTCGCACTTGCAGCACAGGAGAGAATCCATGCCTCACGACGGACAACCCTTGCCGAAATCGCCCTTGCTGGCTGATCTTCTCGCCCTGACCGCCGCCGCCCTGCCCGAGGTGGAAACCCTGTTTTCCGCCGCCCGCGAAGCTTTGCGCGCCCGCGTTTCCGTCGGCGGCAAAATCTCGGCTGCAGCCCTTGAGGAACATCAATTTGCCGCCCACACCCTGTCGTGGCTGGCAACCTATACCGAATCTCTGCGCCAGATGCAGGCATGGGCCACGCGCCTTGCCGTAGACGGCAAGCTGGGTTTGATGGAATCACTGCAGCTGCAAATTGCCTTTGGCGAATACCTGGCACAAATTCGCGGCGGAATCCCTATGAGCCAGGGCGAAATGGCCCGCGTGGCCGATCTTGGCCTGACGCTGCCTGATGCCAGTCCTGCGGCCGCCATGCTGATCGAGCAAGGCAATACCCAAGCCGCGCGCATGGCGCTGGTGGCCTGCATGCGGGACAACCACGGTCGCGCCACCTTTGGTGCCACTGGCCTTGACGATGAGTTGGAGATGATCCGCGATCAGTTCCGCCGTTTTGCCGATGAACAAGTGACCCCCCACGCCCACGGCTGGCATATGCGTGACGAACTGATCCCGATGGAGATCATCGGCCAACTTGCCGAAATGGGCGTATTTGGCCTGACAATCCCCGAGGAATACGGCGGCTTCGGTCTATCCAAAGCCAGCATGGTGGTGGTGTCCGAAGAACTTTCGCGCGGCTATATCGGAGTAGGCTCACTGGCCACCCGGTCAGAAATCGCTGCCGAACTTATTCTGTGCGGCGGCACTGCCGAGCAGAAATCCCATTGGCTGCCGAAACTTGCTTCCGCCGAGATCCTGCCGACCGCCGTCTTTACCGAGCCAAACACCGGCTCTGATCTGGGCAGTTTGCGCACCCGTGCCGTCAAGTCCGGCGATGAATACAAGATCACCGGCAACAAGACCTGGATCACCCATGCCGCGCGCACCCATGTGATGACGCTGCTGGCGCGCACCGATCCCGACACCTCCGATTACCGCGGCCTGTCGATGTTTCTGGCCGAAAAGACCCCTGGCACCGACGCCATCCCCTTTCCCACCCCCGGCATGACTGGCGGCGAGATCGAGGTGCTGGGCTACCGCGGCATGAAGGAATACGAACTGGCATTCGACGGTTTCGCCGTCAAAGGCGAAAACCTACTCGGCGGTATCGAAGGCCAAGGCTTCAAACAGCTGATGCAAACCTTCGAATCCGCCCGCATCCAGACCGCCGCCCGCGCCATCGGCGTAGCCCAAAACGCGCTTGAGGTCGGCATGCAATATGCCACCGACCGCAAACAATTCGGCAAAGCCCTGATCGAATTCCCCCGCGTCGCTGGCAAACTGGCGATGATGGCGGTTGAGATTATGGTCGCCCGCCAGCTTACCTATTTCTCGGCCTGGCAAAAAGACCACGACAAACGCTGCGATCTAGAGGCGGGCATGGCGAAATTGCTTGGTGCTCGTGTGGCTTGGGCCTGCGCCGACAATGCCCTGCAAATCCATGGCGGTAACGGTTTCGCGCTGGAATATCAGATCAGCCGCATCCTGTGCGACGCCCGCATCCTGAACATCTTCGAAGGCGCTGCCGAAATTCAGGCGCAGGTTATCGCCCGCCGCTTGCTTGATTAAGTCAAAGGTGCCGGGTTTAAGCCCGGCACCCCTAAATCACTTCTTCATCACCGCTTCAGCCGCCATCCCAAGATGCATGGAACATTCCTCCATCTTCTTGTCGGCCATCGCCATCTTGGCCATATCCAATTCCTTCATCGCCATTGCTTTCCTGTCTGCAGGTGCATCGGTGGCGGCCTCGACATCGGTCATCACCATCTTGAAGGTGGCATCGTCGCAGGCCTTCATCTCATCCGCTTGGGCCACAGCGGCGAAAGCAAAGCTGCTGACAGCGGCGGCGAGTACGAGTTTCATCATGATCAGTGTCCCCTTGGGTTGCTTTGGCATTCTTGCCACCAAAACCCAAGCACACCGCCGCGATCACGCGCCACTCACGTCCCCGACAAGCACACCCCTGTGACCCGGCGTGATCGTCAGGCCCCGCCGCGCGACGGACGCGTGACCCCCAACCTTGGGTGCAAGCGTCCGGCCACCAGCCCGGTCACCGCCATCAACCCCCCACAGGCGGCGAATATCCCCGCCAAGGGGGCCACCAACAGCACCATATAGGCAAGCCCCGGCGTCACCACGCTGGAGACATCGCGGAAGCTGGAATAGACCGCCGCCATTTCCGTCCGCTCTGACGGCTTGACCGACATCAGAAACGGCAGCCCCCCCGCCACGTCCAACAAAACCAACCCGCCCGAGGCCAGCATCATCATGCCCACCGTGGCCCAAGGCCAGCCCGCCACCAGCGACGCTGCCACAAACGCCACCGTGCAAAACGCAAACGCCCCCCGCACCGCAAACCGTACCGACAGCCTGCGCACCTCGCGCGCCATCAGCGGCGAGACGAACAATAGCGCGTTGGAAATTGACAAAGCCGTACCCCCCACCTTGTCGCCCAACCCGGCCTCTATGCAAAAAATCGGCAGATACACGACGTAAACCCACCAGCCGCAGGATCGCACTACCGCGAACAACCACCCGGCAATCAGACGTGGCTGCATGAAAAACCGCCCCAGATACGACAGCGGGTTCAAAGCTGGCCCCTTGGCACGGGTGATCTGCTTGCCATTGCCCAACCGCAAGATCCAGAACGCCGCCAAAAGTGCCACCGCAAACACCCCTGCCACGATAAACGGCAGCGGCCCCCAGATACTGCGCAGGCCCACCCCCAGCATCGGCCCCACGGCCCAAGGCGTCGCGGCATACACCATCTGCATCGACTGCACCCGCCCCAGATCGGCGCGCGCCACATAATCCAGCACATAGGCGTTGAAACACACAAACGTCGTCGCTGTCGCCATCGCCGCTAGCAGCAGCGCCATTGGCACCGCAATCGCGCCCCCTGAAGCGCCCAACGCCATGGCCACCAGATAAAGACAAGGCCCCATCGTATACATCCAGCGTCGCGGAATATGACGCGTCGCCCAAGGCACCATCAGCCCCCAGATCAACGACCCAACGCCGACGGCAAAGTAAATCTGCGACACCACACTGGCATCGCGCACCGCATCATAAATCGCCAGCGGCATAACCGAGATCAGCATGCCGCGCACCGCAGCCTCCAGCCCGGCCAACAAGGCAAATGCCTCGATCCGGGGGGTCGGCGAATGCGCCAGAAAAAGGGGAATGTATTTGTTTGCCATCTGGTTCTCTGGGCTCAATTGGCACCGCCGGGCACCCTGCCGTCTGCCCCGCCAGCGACATTTTGTCCCGATTTTGCCGGCGAAAAGCGCCACTCACGCCATTCGCGCAAAAAGCTCCAGCAACCGCACCCGCGCTTCGGGCAGGTGCGGCACAGACCGCAACTCCGCCATCTCCCGCGTCAGAAAATGCCCGGTAATCGCCAGCCCCTGTGCGATCTCGGCCGTCGTTGCAGGCCCCTGCCCCAACAGACATTCCGGAAGCGGCAACAACCGCGATGCCCATTGCCCGGCACCCTCTCGGCTGACGGCCCGCCCGGTCTTGGGGCTGACATAAACCAAACCCTCCCGCGCGCCGGTCACAGCACAGCTGGCAAGGTCCAACCCAAACCCCAACTCCTCCAGCAGCAGCATCTCCCAACGCAGATACCGCGCAGGCCAATCGGGGCTTACCTCCAGTGCATCCAGCATCGCCACCGTCGCGCGGTACAAACCACCATGCGGCTCGCGCTCGGGCAGCGCCATCCGCGCCATGGCACAGACCGCATTCAACCCGGCTAGTTGCAGACGGTCGCCCAAGACCCCGGCCCGGCTTTTGATCGGCTCCACGGTAAACGCCCCGATATGCCCCTCAAGCCGCGCCCGCCATGTCACATCCAACTGCGCACCGGGCTGCAATAGCGGTGCAATGCGACGCGAGGCCCCGCCCCGCACCACCCCCGCATGTCGCCCATGCGCCGCCGTAAACACTTCGATGATCGCGGCACTTTCGCCGTGCGTGCGCACAGACAACAGCGCGCCCTCGTCCCGCCATTCCATAGGTGCAGTATCCACGCCAACCTCGGTGCTGCAAGAGGATTGGCCGCAAACCTTAACGCAAGGCAACCGGAAAAATGTATGGCGCAAAGCCATACGTAAAACATACGCTGGCCATACCCCGATTTTCATGGAATTTCATAAGCTTAACGCCGTCAACGCAACCCGTCTTCGTCCAACAGCGTGCGCCCCGCCTTATCCTCGATCTCCAACACCCAAAGATCGCGGTCAAATGTCCGCTGGCGGGCAATCGCAGCATCAACGTCCCGTTCGGCACCTTCCTTCAGCACCACCCAAATCCGCTCGTCCGAGGCCAGATCAAAGCTGCGCTGAAACGCCTTGGCCTGCCCGTCCAGCGTCGCCAGCTTCACCAAAACCGCCCCCGCCACAGCATCGCCCTTGGCGGTCACAAACACCGGAATCCCGGCCAGTTGCAGCCGTTCCAAATAGGCTGAAACCCAAAACTCCGACGCCAACCGCGGCTGCATCAAACACACTCCCGGGTCAGCGCAAAACCGCTAACCCCTTTCTTTTGTTCAAAAATATCCCCGCCGGAGGCTCCGCCCCCTACCGCACAAACAGCGCCCGAAAGGTTCTCCCCGTCAGTTGCCATCCTTGAAATCCAGCCCCATCTCGGAATAACGCTCGGGCTCTTCCAACCAGTTTGGCCGCACCTTCACCTGCAAAAACAGATGCACAGGCCGGTCGAGAAACTCGACCAACTCCAGCCGTGCCGCCTGCCCGATCACCTTGATCGTCTCGCCCTTGTTGCCCAGAACGATGCCCTTATGCCCGTCCCGTGCCACGTAAATGATCTGATCAATCCGCACCGATCCATCGGGTTTGTCTTCCCATTTCTCAGTTTCCACGGTCAGCTGATAGGGCAATTCCTCATGCAGCCGCAGCGTCAACTTCTCACGCGTCACTTCCGATGCGATCATCCGCAGCGGCAAATCCGCGATCTGATCTTCAGGATAAAACCAAGGCCCTTCAGGTAGTTGCGCGGCCAACCACGCCTTCAGCTTGTCCACCCCATGCCCGCGTTCCGCCGAAATCATGAAGGTTTCCACAAACGGAAACGCCTCATTCATCTTCTGCGCCAGTTCCAACAGCACCTCAGCCTTGACCCGGTCAATCTTGTTGATCGCCAGCGCCACCTGCTGCCCCTGCGGGATGCGGTCTTTCATGGTATCAATGATCGCCGCGACGCCGCTGGTCATGCCGCGATGCGCCTCGATCAACAGCACGATCACATCGGCGTCCGCCGCCCCCCCCCAAGCCGCCGCTACCATCGCGCGGTCCAACCTGCGCCGGGGCCGGAACAATCCGGGCGTGTCCACAAACACGATCTGCGCGCGGCCTTCCATGCAAACACCACGAATACGCGCCCGCGTGGTCTGCACTTTGTGGGTGACAATCGAAACCTTGGCCCCGACCATCTTATTGAGAAGTGTCGATTTTCCGGCATTCGGCTCACCGATCAGCGCTACAAACCCCGCCCGTGTATTACCCGTGCCACCTACCGCTTCACCTGCAAGTTCAGTCATCTGTCGCCTCCATCCGCGCCAGAAGCGCCTTTGCGGCAGCCTGTTCAGCCGCCCGCTTGGTGCCCGAACGGGCCAATTCTACCGCGCCATTGTCCAGCCGCACCTCAACCGTGAACTGTGGTTGATGATCCGGGCCTTCGCGCCCTAATTCTACATAGTTCGGGGGCGGCAAGCCACGCGCTTGCGCCCATTCCTGCAGGCTGGTTTTGGCATCGCGGGCATCGGTTTCCACCGCCCCTATCCGCTTGCCCCACAGATGCAGCACCACCTTGCGCGCCGAATCAAAGCCGCCGTCAAGGTAAACGGCAGCAATCACCGCCTCCAAAGCATCGCCAAGCAATGCCTCTTTGCGCCGCCCGCCCGACATCATCTCGGACCGCCCCAATTTCAACACCTCGCCCAAGCCGAGCTCGCGCGCCACATCGGCACAAGTTTCCTTGCGAACCAATGCGTTAAAGCGCGGCGCAAGCTGACCTTCGGACGCGGATTTGTCGGCGTTCAGCAAGGCCTCGGCCATCACCAACCCTAAAACCCGATCGCCCAGAAACTCTAGCCGCTGGTTGTCGGGCCGGGTTGCCGAGGAAATCGAGGCATGCGTCACCGCGCGCACCAATATTTCAGGCTGGCGAAACACATGCCCAATACGGTCTGAAAAGACCAAGAGATCGGCGGAAAGCTTCACTCCACCGCCTTAAAGAACCGGTCAGATCGCCACGTCCAAAAGAACAAGATCGACCGACCTGCTGACGAGAACATAATCCGATCCGCCCTACCAATCAGATATTCGGCGGGCACAAACCCAACCCCACCAACGGCCTGACCATAGCGGCTGTCCTGGCTGTTGTCGCGGTTGTCGCCCATGAAGAAATAGTGGTCGGCCGGAACTGTGAAGACATCGGTATTGTCAGCGAAGCCATTGCTTTCAATGTTCAAAACAGAATGGACGACGCCGTTGGGCAGCGTTTCGGTAAAGCGCGGCTTTTCGCAAATGCCGCCTTCGCCAACTGGGTCGTTTGCGCAGCGCGGCCGATTGCGCATCGGGCCTTGGTCTTCCATCACCTCTTCGAAAATCCCATCTGGGGTCTGCGGAACGGCAGTACCATTCAGGTAAAGCACGCCGTCCTTCACCTGCACGGTATCGCCGGGCAAGCCGACCAAACGCTTGATGAAATCGGATCCATTAACCGGATGCCGGAACACAACCACATCGCCACGCTCGGGTTCAGACCCCAAGATACGGCCCGAAAACGGGCAGGCCGAGAACGGGCAAGAGTATTGCGAATAGCCATAAGCCATCTTGTTCACGAACAAAAAATCGCCGATCAGCAGAGTGCTTTTCATTGATTCCGACGGAATCCAGAACGGCTGAAAAAACAGGGTGCGAAAAACGCCGGCAATCAGAAGGGCATAGACGACCGTCTTGATGGTTTCCATGATCGGGCCGTCGGGATTTGCCTTGCTGGCCATGAGGTCTGCCTTTGTTGGATGGTTCGGGCGCTACATGCGCGCGGGGCGCGCGGGAGTCAAGTTGGACTGGCCGCAGAGGCGGCCAAAGGTCGGGCTTCGATCACCACAAAAGCCTGCGCCCAAGGGTGATCGTCGGTCAGCGTGACGTGGACAATTGCCTCGTAACCCTTTGGTGTCATTTCCGAAAGCCGCTCGGCCGCCCAACCGGTCAGCTGCATCATCGGTTGACCAGAACGCAAATTCGTGACGGCCATATCCTTCCACGAAATACCCATGGCAAGCCCGGTTCCCAGCGCTTTTGAGCACGCTTCTTTCGCAGCCCAGCGTTTGGCATAGGTGCCAGCCTCGTCTTTGCGGCGACCTGCTTTGTGTTGTTCTGCTTTGGTAAATACCCGGTCGCGGAACCGATCTCCGAACCGCGCCAAAGTGGCGGCGATACGGTCGATATTCGCAAGATCGGTGCCGATGCCAAGGATCATGCGCGGCCGTTTTTCAAGGTATGCTGAGCGTATGGTCCGCGTATGGTAAACGTATGGCGTGTCGTACGCTGCCAGACTGCGGAGCCAGCGTTAAAAATCCCTTTTATTCCAGCAAAGATTTTCGACAATATCCGGGTCACGCGGCATCCTTACGCGCAAGGTCCATCAGACGCCGCATTTCCTCGATAGCGGGACCAAGCCCGGTGAAGACCGCTTCGCCAATCAGAAAATGTCCGATATTCAACTCCATCACCTGTGGAAAAGCCGCCACTGGCGCGACATTGGCGTAGGTCAGGCCGTGGCCAGCATGCACCTCAAGACCCAGCGCATGGGCATAGCGCGCACCCTCTCGCAGGGCGGCAAGTTCGGCCTCGGCTTCGACCATGCGGCCTTCGGCGTGCAAGTCGGAATAGTGGCCCGTGTGCAATTCAACCACCGCTGCCCCAATGCGGGCGGAGGCTTCGATCTGCGCTGGCGCATGGCCAATAAACATCGACACCCGGCAGCCGGCCTTTCGCAGGGGGGCAATATAGTCGGTCAGGCGTGCCTGATCGCCCGCCACATCCAGCCCGCCTTCAGTGGTGCGTTCTTCGCGCTTTTCGGGCACGAGGCAAACCGCATGGGGCCGATGCCGCAGCACGATGGCCTGCATTTCCGCCGTTGCCGCGCATTCGAAATTCAACGGCACCGTTAGCGCAGCCATCAGCGCCTCGATATCTGCATCGCGAATATGCCTGCGGTCTTCACGCAGGTGGGCGGTGATCCCATCAGCGCCGGCGGCTTCCGCCAACAGCGCCGCGCGTAGCGGTTCAGGCCAAACTGAACCACGGGCGTTGCGCAAAGTGGCCACGTGATCAATGTTCACGCCAAGCCGAAGTTTGCCCATTGGTTTCATCGCATTATTCCTTCGATCCGCCAGTATTTGTCTGCACCTTAGGGCGAAGCAGGGCCGTCGTCATCCCCGGTTTGCATCTTT
Source organism: Paracoccaceae bacterium (assembly GCA_049696055.1). Taxonomy (GTDB): domain Bacteria; phylum Pseudomonadota; class Alphaproteobacteria; order Rhodobacterales; family Rhodobacteraceae; genus JBAVTI01. Next base: position 28,606 of record JBAVTI010000440.1, read on the forward strand.
GCCTCAGCCATTCGCGCCTTGGCCAGTCGGCGTTTTTCAAACCGCTCGCGCAGCTTGCCGGCGCGCAGTTTCTGATAGGCGTGGATCAAGGGAAGCGTGATGTAGTAGCAAATCAGGCTGAAAACGATGCCGGGCAGGATGCTGCCCACGAAATACGGCCAATAAATGGTGTGGAAAAACTGGCTCAGGTTTTCCCAATGCGCGAGGTCATCGGTAAAAATCGCCAGAAAATTCGCCCAAAGTTCTGCCCCTGCACCGGTAAACGCGGCGACGATCGACACAAAATCCAGCGGGGAATCAATCCCAAGCATCCAATGCCCAAGCTGCAATGACCCCACCGCGATAAACGGCGTGGTAATCGGATTGCTAAGGAATGTTGCCAATAACGCCGCAAGAATATTGCCCCGCAGCACCCATGCAAGCAGGGCGGCGGTTAGCATTTGCACCCCAAACAACGGCGGGAAAGAAGCAAAACAACCTGCGAACACTCCGCGTGCGATGCGGTGGGGCGCATCGGGCAGGCGGCGCATGCGGTGGACAACATATTGAATAGCGCGCCTGAACCCGCCCTTGGGATACAGAAAATCCTTGGTGGCCTCTAGCATGGTGCGTTTGTT
>JBAVTI010000441.1:0-5110 GCA_049696055.1 Paracoccaceae bacterium
CTAAACCATGGTCGCAGAGGCGGATTTCGTGCGCAGTCCTGCCGCCCAATGCCAGATCGGCTTCACCGCCTCCAGCACCAACAGCACGCCAATTCCCGCCAGCGGCGGCACCGCCAAATGCCGCCCCTCAAGCGCGCCAAACCCCAGCAAGGCCTGCGCGGGTTGCCACCACAAAGACACGCCAAGCATGGCCGCCACCATCGGCAGCACAATGAACAACGCCCGGTTTGGCAGAAAAACCGCGCGAAACACCGAGGCCGAGATCGACCGGTTGACCAATATCAGCGCCACGATACAAACCACCAAAGACACAAACGTCAGCGCCCGCACCTGTTCGGGCAGCAGCCCATAGCTGGGGCCAAACCAGAAGATCACCGCCACCACCTCGAACACCAGCGCCCCTTGCAGCAGGCTCCACAGGATGGTCGGGCCGGAAAACAACGGCTGATTGGCGGGGCGGGGCGGGCGATTCATCACGCCGTCTTCCTCGTCCTCGGCCTCAAAGACCAGCGAACATACCGGGTCAATCACCATTTCCAGAAAGGCGATCTGGATCGGACCAAACAGGATCGGCATGCCAAACAGCAGCGGCATCAGCGCCAACCCGGCAATCGGCACATGCACCGCCAGAATAAAGCACATCGCCTTGCGCAGATTATCGTAGATCCGCCGCCCCAGCCGCACCGTGGTAACGATGCTGCCAAAATCATCATCAAGCAACACGATCGACGCCGCCTCGCGCGCCACGTCGGTGCCACGCCCGCCCATCGCTACCCCGATATGCGCAGCCTTCAGCGACGGCGCGTCATTCACCCCGTCACCGGTCATCGCGACGATATCGCCATTGGCCTTCAGCGCCGTAACGATGCGCAGTTTCTGTTCGGGCATGATGCGGGCGAAAATCGTGGCGGTCTTTACCGCCTCTGCCAGGGCGGCATCGGTCATACCCGACAGTTCGGCCCCGGTGATCACCCGGTCCCCGGCCAAACCCGCCTCATGGGCAATCGCCTGTGCGGTGGCGGGGTAGTCGCCGGTGATCATGATCACCCGGATACCGGCGGTCTTGCATTGCGCCACCGCCGCTGGCACCGACGCGCGCAATGGGTCGGCAAGGCCCACCAGCCCCAGAAACCGAAAGTCGAAATCGCGCTGCGACGCGGGCAGCTCGTCACCCACAAAGCCGGCTTCGGCAACGCCAAGCACCCGCAGACCCGCCGCCGCCATGGCATCAACCTGCGCCGTCAACACAGCGCGCGCCGCCAGGTCAAGCCGGCACAGATCGGCCATCGCCTCGGGGGCGCCCTTGGCGGCAACCCGCAGCGGCAACCCGTCTGCCGCCGCCGCCCAAACCTGCGACATCGCCAGCAATCCCGGATCAAGCGGATAGGATTTCAGCAACCGGTTCTTCCCCGGCAGCGGCGCATCCCCCGGCGCATCGCTCAGCGCCATGGCGTGAAACGCTTTCTCCATCGGATCAAACGGCCTTTGCGCGCAAGCCATCACCCCGGCGGCCGCCAGTTCACGAAAGCTTTCGGGCAAGGTGCCACCGGCAATACCCTCACGATGCGCCGTGCCATCAGGCAGGCGAAATTCGGCAACCGTCATGCGGTTTTCGGTCAGGGTGCCGGTTTTGTCGGTGCAAAGCACGCTTGCCGCCCCCAGCGTTTCAATCGCCGCCGCCCGCCTTGTCAGCACCCGCGCCTTTGATATCCGCCAGGCCCCCATCGCCATGAATACCGCAAGCACCATCGGAAATTCTTCGGGCAGCATCGACATGCCCACCGCGATGCCCGCCAAAACACCCTCCAGCCAGCCGCCGCGCAACGTGCCGTAAAGCACCACCACACCCAGGCTGACCACACCGCCCAACAGGGCAAACACCAGCACCAGCCGCCGCATCTGGCGTTGCAGATGCGGAATTTCCACATCCAGTTGATCCAGCGATTTACCGATCTTGCCGATCTCGCTAGTGGCGCCGGTAGCGGTCACTTCGGCCACCCCCTGCCCCTGCACCACCAGGGATCCCGCAAAGACGAACGGCAGATCCTCGCCGCCGGGCCGTGCCGCCGCCGCCGCACGCACCACTTTGCGCACCGGAACCGCCTCGCCCGTCAGCAGCGATTCATCCGCCGAAAATCCGGTCGCCCGCACCAGACGCGCGTCTGCGGGCACCCGGTCGCCCTCGGACAGCACGATCAGATCGCCGCGTGCCACCTCGCGCCCGGCAATGCGTTTGCGCACGCCGCCACGGATCACCAGCGCACGCGGGCTGGTCAGATCGCGCAGCGCCTCCAGCACCCGCTCGGTGCGCGCCTCTTGCACCACGGTGATACCGACAGACAAACAGGCAAAGGCCAGAAGGATCAGCGCCTCATGCCGGCTGCCCAGCAACAAATAGACCACGCCGCCACCAATCAGCAACGCCAGCATCGGCTCCCGCAGCACCTCGGCCACGATCCGCAGGCCTGATCGGCGTTTTTGCCGGGGAAGCTCGTTATACCCCTCGGTCTCCAACCGCGCCTGCGCCTCGGCGTCGTCCAGACCTGTGGCATCGGCATGGCCGTCCGAACTCTTTCTGGCGGTCATGAAACAAGGATCCTTTTGCGATGCACCTTCGCCAATGGCCCGCGTGCTGCGTCAGTCACGCTTGGCCATCAGCCGCGCGCCAAGCCGCTGGCGCACCTCAAGCGGTTCGGCACTGATCGCCTCGGCCAGCAGCGAAAGCCGGTGGCGGGCGCTATGCAACTGATCAATCAGCTGCATCACAACCCCAAGCGCATCGCCTTCAAGCGCGAAATCATCGGCCAGATCGCAAAGCAGTTCCAGCCGCGCCAGATCAACATCGCTAAATAGCGGGCCACTATCGGAATGCATGGGCACCACCACCTCGGCCTCGACAAATTCCAGCAGCCGGGTTTCGGTCAGGCGCGGCAATACGGTGAAAATCTGGGCTTGGCTGAAATGCCGTGTCATGTCTGCACCCCCTCGAACATCGCTTTGCGCGGGTCATCGGTCTGGGTCTTGCGCCACCCTTCCAGAAATTCCACCAACGCGGCATCCGGCTTGGCGGGGGCGACGATGCGCAACTCGACCCGCTGATCGCCGGTGGCGGTGCCATGCGCCACGCCGCGTCCGCGCAGACGCAAAACCTGACCGGAACCCGCACCTTTGGGCACCGTCAGACTAACCGGGCCGTCAATCGTAGGCGCGGTAATCTTTCCGCCCAGAACCGCCTCATCAATGGTGATCGGCAGGGTGATCACGATATCATCGCCTTCGCGCCGAAACACCGGATGGGGGCGCAGCGCGATCGTCACCAAAGCATCGCCCGCAGGCCCACCGCCCATTCCCGGCGCGCCCTTGCCCCTCAGCCGCAGGGTTTGACCATCCGCGGTGCCCCGCGGTATCTGCACCTCTAACCCGCCCTCGCCCGGCAACATGATCCGGGTTTTCGCCCCGCGCACCGCATCCAGAAAAGGCACCTCAAGCGTATAGCGCAGATCACCACCGCGCGCAGAGAAATTGGCCCCCGAGAAATCCTCCGCCCCACCCCCACGCGCCCGCTGACGCAGAATCTCGGCAAAGATATCGGCAGGGTCACCCCCACCCCCAGAGCCAAAACCCTGAAACCCACCGCTTTGCCGATATCGCTGCTGCGGTGCCTCGGCATAATCGCGGTAATAGCTGCGTTGCGGCTTTTCCGCACCCGAGGCATCAATTTCCCCCGCATCAAACCGCGCCCGGGTTTGCGGGTCTTTCAACAGATCATAGGCCGATGACACCGCCTTGAATTTCGCCTCGGCAGCGGTATCGTCGGGGTGCAGATCGGGATGATGTTTGCGCACAAGCTTGCGGTATGCTGTCTTGATCTCGGCGTCTGTTGCGGTTTTGGTCAGGCCCAGGGTGGCATAGGGATCATTGGTCATCTGGCCATGGGCCTCTCTGTTTTCGGTCACGCAAGGTTGTATCAAACTGTAGCCAAAGCCTAACCCACACACTGATATGGATCAACCTTGACCCAGATCACGGCGTGCAACAGTTTGATGGCGCTTCTCTTGACGGACGCAATCGATAGGAAACCCGCATGGCTGAAACGGATCTCTTTACCGGGTTGGGTGTGGCGCTTGCCATCGGCCTGATGGTGGGCATCGAGCGCGGCTGGCAATCGCGCGGCGTCGAGGCCATTGACCGCGCCGCCGGGTTTCGCACCTATGGTCTGGCAGGGCTGATGGGCGGCGTCAGCGCGGTCTTGTCGACCCGCCTGTCAGTGCCACTGATTGGCCCGGTGTTCGTGGCGTTCAGCGCCGCTTTTGCCTTGCTGCATTGGCTTGAGGTGCGCGCCAGCGGCAAAGTGGGCGTCACCTCGGTCGTGGCGGCAATGCTCACCTTTCTGCTCGGCGCACTGGCCGCCTCGGGCGAGGTGCAGGCCGCCATTGCCGCCGCCGTGGCCACCACCGTGCTGCTGGCATTGCGCGAACCACTGCACCGCTGGCTTGATCGCGTCACATGGGATGAGATTCGCGCCAGCCTGATCTTGCTTGTGATGTCATTTCTGTTGTTGCCGATGCTGCCCGACCGCGCGCTGGATCCGTGGGGGGCGGTCAATCTGCACGAGGTTTGGCTGCTGGCCATCCTGATCGCGCTGATCTCCTTTGCGGGCTATGTGGCGGTGCGGGCCTTTGGCGATCGTTTGGGCATTCTGGTAACGGCGGCGGCCGGGGGGTTGGCGTCGTCAACCGCCACCACGCTGGCCTTTGCCCGACTGGCGCGCGAACAACCCGGATCGGTGAACCTGCTGACCGGAGGCATTCTGATCAGCGGTGCTGTGATGCTGGCACGGGTGGGGGCAATTGCGGTGGCGCTGAACGCAAACCTGCTTCAACCACTTTGGCCGCCGCTGCTGACAGGCGCGCTGGTGCTGGTGGCCAGTGCGATGGTGCTGATCTTTCTGACCAACCGCAGCAAGGACGCCCACCCGCAAACGGCACTGACCATCGCCAACCCGCTGGCAGTTGCCACCTCGATCAAGATGGCGGGATTCATCGCCGTGGTGATGCTGGCGGCCGAGCTGGTGCAGCGCACCTATGGCAATTCCGGCGTGTTGACCGTG
>JBAVTI010000442.1:0-4652 GCA_049696055.1 Paracoccaceae bacterium
AGGCAAAGGCCGGTGAAAACCGCAATCGCCAACAGGCTGACACCAATCGGCACGTCCGCCGTATCAAAGAACGACCAGCGGAAAACCGACATCAGATAGACGACCGGATTGAACAACGCGATGGTCCGCCAGATGCCCGGCAGCATATCCACACTGTAAAAACTGCCGCCCAGAAAGATCAGCGGCGTCAGCACCAACAGCGGGATCAGTTGCAACTGCTGAAAGTCCTTGGCCCAGATGCCGATGATGAACCCGAACAGCGAAAAGCTGATGCTGGTCAATGCCAGTAACGCCAGCATGGCAAGGGGATGCGCGATTTTCAGATCGACGAACAGAAAGGCGGTAAGCAAGATCACCAGCCCGATCAGCACCGACTTTGCCGCCGCCGCACCGACATAGCCCAGCACAATCTCCAGATAGCTGACTGGTGCTGACAGCAACTCGTAGATCGTGCCGATGAATTTGGGAAAGTTGATCGCAAAGGATGCATTCGACACCGACTGCGTAATCACCGTCAGCATGATCAACCCCGGCACGATAAAAGCGCCATAGGTCACCCCATCGACCGTCTCGATCTTGCTGCCGATCGCCGCCCCGAACACCACAAAGTAAAGCGACGTCGAAATCACCGGAGAGATCAGCGATTCGATTATCGTGCGAAAGAACCGCGCCATTTCCTTGTGAAAGATTACCCGCACTGCCCGCAGATTCATGCTTTTTCCCTCACCAACCCGACAAAAATATCCTCAAGACTGCTTTGCGTGGTCGCAAGATCGGTCATCTGCAACCCGGCGGCATTCAGGTCACTTAGCAAGGTAACAATTCCGGTCCGCTGCCCCTTGGTGTCATAGGTGTAAATCAGGCTGTGACCATCCGGGGCAAGGTCAAGCGCATGGTGCGCCAACCCCTCCGGCACCGCAGCTATGGCCATTGAAAGTTCAATATGCAGTTGTTTCTGGCCCATCTGCGCCATCAACTCGGCCTTGTCTTGCACCAGCAAAATCTCGCCCTTGTTGATGACGCCCACCCGATCGGCAATCGCCTCGGCCTCTTCGATGTAATGCGTGGTCAGAATGACGGTGACGCCCTGCGCCTTCAGATCGCTGACAATCGACCACATGTCCCGGCGCAGCTCTACATCCACCCCCGCCGACGGTTCGTCGAGAAACAGCACGCGAGGCTCGTGGGCCAGTGCCTTGGCGATCAGCACCCGGCGTTTCATGCCCCCCGAAAGCGGCATGATGGTGCTGTCTTTCTTGTCCCAAAGCGATAGCTGCCGCAGCACCTTTTCGACATAGGCCGGATCAGCCGCCTTGCCGAACAATCCGCGCGAAAAGCTGACAGTGTTGAACACCTTCTCGAACGGCTCCAGCGTGATTTCCTGCGGCACAAGGCCGATCAGGTTGCGCGCCGCCCGGAAATCCCGGATCACATCGTGGCCACCGACGGTTATGCTGCCCGATGTTGGCTGCACAATTCCGCAGATCGCGGAAATCAACGTGGTCTTGCCCGCGCCGTTGGGCCCCAGCAGCGCCAGAATCTCGCCCTCTGCGATCTCCAGATTTACCGATTTCAACGCCTGAAACCCGGACTTGTAGGTTTTGGTCAGGTTGCGGACAGATACGATCGACGCCATAGGCCCCCCAACGTTAACGATCATCCATTCCTAAACCAACCAGTGCGAAAGGCAAAGGGTGGCATCCTGCAGGATTTCAGAACTCCGCCGGCAAGCACCTTGGTCGACCTTGGATTGTTGGCCCTTTCAAGGCCAAAAAGGCAACATTCATACAGGCTGACCCTGCACCTCGATGCGTCGCAATCCCCGTGCGAATAACGCTCTCATCGTCAACGCCCCGGTGGTGGGTCCCTATTTGGGTGAAGCGCCCAACAAGGCAGAGGGTGCGCCGCGACGGTCTTTCGTGATCATCGTCAACCGTGGCCCTTGGCAAAAACGAATGATCCGGCTTGCTGGTACAGTTGCCTTCGGCATGCTCGGTTGCTCGGGCCAACGTTTCCGGCTCTGAAACGAACCAGTCCTGGTCGCGCGTTCGCCACGGTTCAATGCCTTCGATTGCGGTGATCGTCGGTCGCGATCCGGAAAGTGCCGCGCTGCGCCGGTCGATTCCGCAATCAGGTGTTATGGTCTTTGTAACCGGGCAGAACAAAAGCCATCGAGAAGGCAAGATGTTTCCAAGATCAAGGGGATAAGGTGGTGCTGTGAGAGAGGATTGAACTCTCGACCTCACCCTTACCAAGGGTGTGCTCTACCACTGAGCTACCACAGCGCCGATGTCGCGGCTTGGTTATTTGCCGGACGTGGCGGGTGAATAGAGGCAATCGCAGCATCGTGCAAGCGCAATCTGGACCCTTTTTGCCGCTTGGGTTACACAGAGCGCCATGAGTGGAAACCCGGACGACCGCCCCCAACCAACCGATCCCGCACAGCCGCGTGCACAATCACGCCGGGGGCCGGGCAAGGCTTTGGTTGCGTCGGCGCGCGAAGACCGGTTGAAAGCGGCGCTGAAGGCCAATATGGCCCGACGCAAGGCGCAGCTGAAGGCGCGGGCCGGTGTGGTGGACGACAACAACAAAGAGTGAGGCGAGGCAGATGGATTCGATCATAGTCAAGGGCGGTGGCGAACTGAACGGGGTTATCCCGATTGCAGGGGCCAAGAATGCTTGCCTGACGCTGATGCCGGCGACGTTGTTGTCAGAGGAACCGCTGACGCTGACCAATGCGCCGCGGCTGTCGGATATCGCCACCATGACCCAGCTTTTGCAGTCTTTGGGGGCCGAAGTGGCCAGCCTGCAGGGCGGCAAGGTGTTGGCGATGTCGTCGGCCCAGATCGGCAACCATACCGCAGACTATGACATCGTGCGCAAGATGCGGGCCTCGATATTGGTGCTGGGGCCGATGCTGGCGCGTGACGGCCATGCCATCGTATCGCTGCCGGGCGGCTGTGCCATTGGCGCGCGGCCGGTCGATCTGCACCTGAAGGCCCTGGAGGCGATGGGGGCCGAGTTGGATCTGCGCGACGGCTACGTCCACGCCCGTGCGCCCGGTGGACGGCTGAAGGGGGCGGTGGTCGCCTTTCCGTTCGTCTCGGTCGGGGCCACGGAAAACGCTTTGTTGGCTGCCACTTTGGCCAAAGGCACCACGGTGATCCAGAACGCCGCGCGCGAACCCGAGATTGTCGATCTGGCGCAATGCCTGCGCCGCATGGGCGCGCAAATCGACGGCGAGGGCTCATCCACCATCACCATTCAGGGCGTTGACCGTCTGGGCGGCGCCACGCATCCGGTGGTGACAGACCGGATCGAGCTTGGCACCTATATGCTTGCCCCGGCAATTTGTGGCGGCGAGGTGGAACTGCTGGGCGGGCGGATTGATCTTGTGGGCGCGTTTTGCGAGAAACTGGATGCCGCCGGAATCTCGGTTTCCGAAACCGAACGTGGGTTGAAGGTTGCCCGCAAAAACGGCCGGGTGCGCGCGGTGGATGTGGTGACCGAACCTTTCCCCGGCTTTCCCACCGACCTGCAAGCACAAATGATGGCGCTGCTGTGCACGGCAGACGGCACCTCGGTACTGGAGGAAAAGATCTTTGAGAACCGCTTTATGCATGCGCCGGAACTGATCCGCATGGGGGCGAAAATCGACGTGCATGGCGGCCATGCCACGGTGACCGGCGTTGAACGGCTAAAGGGCGCGCCGGTGATGGCCACCGATCTGCGCGCAAGCGTTTCGCTGATCCTTGCGGGATTGGCGGCAGAAGGCGAAACCGTGGTCAGCCGGGTGTATCATCTGGATCGTGGTTATGAGCATGTCGAGGACAAGCTGGGGGCCTGCGGCGCCAAGATCGAGCGGATCAAGACCCCATGACCGATGCAAAGTTCGAAGATGGTGCCGAAGCGCCGCTGTATCTGGGGGCGCAGGATGCAAACGATCTGGGCGTGATCTCGGCCTTGGTGCAAGATGCGGTGTTTCCGGTGGCGGAAATGACCTTCCGCCGTGCCAAGCGGCAGTTTGCGCTGCTGGTGAACCGCTTTCGCTGGGAAGACCGCGATGCGGCTGACCGCGCGGCCCGCGGTTATGAGCGGGTGCAAAGCGTGCTGATGCTGGCAGATGTGCGCGGCGTGCGCACCAGCGGTCTGGATCGCACCGACCGCGAAACCGTGCTGTCGCTGCTGTCGGTGACCTGGGAGGCGGGGCCGGATGGCACCGGCACCGTGATATTGACGCTGGCCGGGGATGGCGTGATCGCTGTGGATGTCGAGAGCCTGGATGCCACGCTGAAGGATGTCACCCGCCCCTACCTTGCCCCATCGCACCGCGCGCCTGATCACAAACTTTGAACCATAAACCAGGTTCTCCCGCCTTTCGTTGACGCGTTCCGCGTCGCCTCAATGTTGGGCCCAGCCGGGGGCAAAGCCCCCGGTTTAACCATAAGAAGCCGGGGGCAAAGCCCCCTGTTTTTTCTTGCAAGCAGGCGGGGGGCTTTGCCCCCAGACCCCCAGAGTATTTGTGCAAGAAAAAGCCGCAAGGCAATTGCGGATCGCCCTGCCGACAATTGCTTTGCGGGTTTTCTTCTGTTCTGCAAATATCCCGGGGGCGGTCACGTTGGCGAAAAGCCAAGGTGACTTGGGGGCTGGCC
>JBAVTI010000443.1:0-2543 GCA_049696055.1 Paracoccaceae bacterium
TATTCGATACCCATGAAGGTGTCATAGCCATAGCCAGTCGCCTGCGCGCCCCCCCGTTCCAGATCGACCGTCGCCGCCACGCTGCCCGCAAACACCGCAACGTCGATGCCCGCACCGCCATCCAGCGTGTCATTGCCAAAATCGCCCTGCAAAAAGTCGGTGCCATAGCCGCCATAAAGTGAATCGTTGCCATCCCCTGCCGTCAGCCAATTCGACGCGCCACTGCCAACCAACATATACGCCCCCGATCCTGACACGATGCTTTCGATCCCGGTCAGCACATCCCAACCATGACCGGTGTTCTGTGCCCCCGCCGCATTCAGATCAACATGCACCGCCAGCGCGCCTTGAAAATCCGCCGCATCCAACCCGGCACCGCCGTCGAAGATGTCGTTTCCCGCGCCGCCCTGCAGCAGGTCATTACCCGCGCCGCCGTAAAGACTGTCGTCACCATCGCGCCCGTATAGCCGGTCATCGCCGTTGTTGCCGGTCAGGGCGTTTTCCGCACCGTCCCCGGCCAGCTCGTCGCCAAAGGCGCTGCCGCTCAGGAATTCGATTTCCTCCAGAATATCGCCGGCGGCGTCACCGGTGTTGCGACCGTTCAGGATCATGTCGACAATCAACCCCGGGCCGCTGTGCGCATAGTATGCCTGATCCCGCCCCGTGCCCCCGATCAGCAAATCCGCACCGGCACCGCCTTCAAGACCATCATTGCCCGACCCGGCCTCTAACGTATCATCGCCGATACGTGCCTCCAGATAGTCATTGCCCGCCCCGCCGCGCAGCACGTTGTCGGCGGCATTCCCCCGGATCACATCATCGCCCGCGCCGCCAATTACCCCCTCGATGGAAAGATAGGTATCGCCTGCCGCCCCTCCGGCGTTCTCGGCGTTGTCCATCAGATCAACAACCACCCGCACCGCACTGGCAGAAAAGTCGACAAAATCCTCGCCCGCCCGGCCATCCAAAAGGTCCGCCCCGTCCGATGCAACCAGCGTGTCATCCCCCAGATTTCCACGCATCTCATCGCGGCTGATGGTGCCCTCCATGCGCACGCCCACCACCACCGGCTCTGCCACCACATGCCATAGACCAAAGAAATCCGCCGCCTCGAACGCAGCCAACGTGATCCGCTGCCCGTTCGAGGTATAGATCAGCAGGCTTTCGGTGCCAAAAGTGATGGTGATGCCCAAGGCAAAACCACGATAGGTCAGGGCCTCAATCGAATACACGCGCCCCCATGCCGACAAATCAATCTGGTCAATTCCCAACTGAAAATCGCGGATGACATCTTGCTCGCCGTCTGCCGACATCACAAAGACATCCGCCCCCGCCCCACCCCACAGCGTATCGGTCCCCGCACCGTCCAGAATGATGTCATCCCCCGCGCCACCGCTGATCTCATCGGCGCCGGTGCGGCCGCTTAGCAAATCGTTCGCGCCACCACCGGTTAGTGTATCGCTGCCGTTGCTGCCCTGAACCATCGCCGCCAGATCGCCGGGGTCTACCCGCAACCGCGTGATGCCTTCGCCCTCGCCTGCCACGAACAACTCGATCTGGCCGTTGATCAAAACCGCTTCCATCGCGGAAATATTGTGCAAGGCCAGACCCGGCACCTGCAACTGTTCGTCCAACACCAACAACCGCCCATTCGGCAACAGCGTGAACATATCCACCCCGCCGTCACCACCCCCGGCAAAAACAAAAACCCGATCCCCGACCACAACCGTCGCCAGTGCCTGCACGCCCTGAAACCGGGTGTCCAACGTGTCGATCACATGGTCGCTCAGGCTTAGTTCGCCGCCCGTATCCACCCGCACCACCGAAATTGACGACGACCCCGCCGCCGCCACCAGCACATAATTCACCCCCGCCAGTTTCACCGTCTCAAGTGCCGAAGGATTGCTGATCCCCAAGCCACCTTGCGCACCCATGGATGATACTTCGGTCAGCACTCCATTGGCCGCAATCCGAAAAGACCGCAGCGCATCCTGCCCGGTCGAAAGCGACAACAGATAGGTTTCTGCCCCAATCTGGAAGGTGGTTAACGCGCTAACATCAACGCCCTGAAACGCCCCCTGCGCTGCAACATTCTCGACAAACGCCATCTGCCCGTTGGCCAGCATCCGGTAGCAAAGCAACCCCGCCGAGCCCATCTTGTTGACATAGAAAAAGGTCTCGGCTCCGACCTCCACCATCACCTGCGCTGCTATCGTCCCGGCTGCCGACCCGATGATCTGTGCCGCATTGCCCAAACTACCGTCCCCCAGCAGCGTATAGCCGCCAAGCCGCGCGCTATTCGATCCGGTGACAATCAACACTTCCTGACCATTCACCATCACTGTCTCCAGCCGGGCGGGGGCAGGCAGAGTGCTGCCCGCCGCCGTGCCCGCCTGATCCAGAAGACCAAGGCTTGCGCCAACGCTTAGCGCCAAAACCCCACCGCCCGCGCGGGTGGCCGTGTACAATCGCAACCCCGCCCCGGTCTGGACCAGGGTCATATCGGTTATTCCCGATTGCATATGCGTTGCCGCGCCGAGAAA
>JBAVTI010000444.1:0-8084 GCA_049696055.1 Paracoccaceae bacterium
CTTCGCGGTTCCAGGTCTGAGTGCCGGATTCAGAGGTGTCATCGCCGGGGCGCGCATACCAGAGCGCGCGCTCCCAGCCATTGTAGGCCCCAAATTGCGCGCCAAGCGCCTTGGTTTTGGCGTGGACGGCAGACAGTTTCTTGTCGCGCCCCTCGGGCCAGGAATGGTGCGGAAAGTGGATGGCGTATTCGTGGCCATAGACCTCCATGCCTTTCTTGATGCAGTAATCCTGATCCTCGAACCCCGAAAAGCGGCGCGGGTCGCACGACCACATGTCCCATTCGGTGGCGCCTTCGGTGATCCATTCTGCCAGCACCTTGCCTGCGCCGCCGGCTTGGCAGATGCCAAAGGTGAACACGCAGGCCTCAAACGCGTTGGGCACGCCGGGCATCGGGCCGATCAGCGGATTGCCATCGGGGGTGTAGGGGATCGGGCCGTTGATTACCTTGGTCAGTGCGGCCTTTTCCAACAAGGGCACGCGGGCCATGGCGTCGTTGATGTACCATTCCAGACGCTCGAGATCATCGGGGAACAGCTGGAAACTGAAATCATCTGGAAAAGGATCATCCTTGGAAATCCAGTGCGCCTTGCAGTTGCGCTCATAGGGGCCAAGGTTGAAGCCGTTCTTTTCTTGCCGCAGATAATAGCTGCTGTCGACATCCCGCAGTAGCGGCAGTTTGTGCCCCACCTCGGCTGACCAGGCGGCGACTTCGGGGATGGTATCGAACAGCATGTATTGGTGACTCATCACCATCATCGGCACGTCGCGGCCAAACCATTTGCCGACCTCGCGGGCATAGTAGCCCGCCGCGTTCACCACATATTCGCAGCGGATATCGCCCTTGGGGGTGGAAATCACCCATTCGTCGCCCTCACGGCGCGCACCTGTGGCGGGGCAGAACCGCTCGATCCGCGCGCCAAGTGCCCGCGCACCTTTGGCCAAGGCCTGAGTCAGTTGCGCCGGGTCGATATCACCATCATTGGGGTCGTAAAGCGCGCCAGTCAGATCGTGGGTCGCAAGAAACGGATAGCGCGACTGCACCTCATCGGGAGAAAGGATGTCCAGATCCATGCCCTGATAGCGGCCCATGCCAGCGACGCGCTGAAATTCCTGCAACCGCTCCTTGGTGTGGCCAAGACGCACAGACCCGGTGACATGGTAGTTCATCGGGTAATCGACGGCATCACCAAGGCCGCGATAAAGCTGGGCCGAATAGCGCTGCATGTTCATGATTGACCAGCTGGAACTGAAAGTCGGCACGTTGCCTGCGGCGTGCCAGGTGGAGCCTGCGGTCAGTTCGTTCTTTTCCAGCAACACCGCATCGGTCCAGCCGGCTTTTGCCAGGTGATACAGCGCCGAGGCCCCGACCGCGCCGCCCCCTATGATGACAACCCGTGCGGATGTTGGAAAACCTGACATGGCGACCCCTCTTGCTTGGGCCACAGTATCCACCCGCGCCGGGGGGCTTTCAATTGGCAGGATGGGCGGCTATTAATCGGAAAATCCGATTAGGATCACGTTTGGCAGCCATGCAGATCGACCTTATCGAAACCTTTCTCGACCTGATCGAAACCCGCAGCTTCAACCGCACCGGTGAACGGCTTGGCATTACCCAATCCACCGTCTCGGGCCGCGTCGCCGCACTAGAGGCTGCGGTTGGCGCGCGGCTTTTCAACCGATCCCGCGCCGGCACTGACCTGACCACCGAAGGGTTGAAGTTCGAAGGCCACGCCCGCACTCTGCGCCATGAATGGAATGAAGCGCTGCGGCGCGTGCAAGCCCCGGGTACGGCGGCACTTAACCTGCGGCTGGGCATCCAGAATGATCTGGTGGCGGGTCATATCGGTGATTGGGTACGCGAGTTTCGCCGTGCTTTGCCCGAAACCGCGTTTTATATTGAACCCGATTATTCGGCGCAGATGTGCAGCGATCTTGTCACGGGCGTGCTGGATTTCGCAGTGATGTTCAGCCCGCGCGCGCTGCCGGATTTACATTTTACTTCTGTGGGCGAGGTGCCATATCGGCTGATCTCATCGGACACCGACCGCCGCGACGGGCTTGACCCAAGCCGCTACATCTTTGCCCATTTCTCGCCCGCGTTTGAACGGACCCACCGCCAATTGCTGCCGGAATTAAGTGGCGCAACGCTGTCGGTGGGCCAAAGCATGACCGTGACGGCATTGCTGACGGCCATGGGAGGTGCCGGGTTCGTATTGGAAGACACGGCAAAAGCCATGGTTGCCAAGGGCGGCTTTCATCTGGTCAACGATGTGCCGATGGTGGCACAACCGGTGTTTGCTGCCAGCCATCTGCGCCATCGGATCTCGCCCTTGCACCGCCGATTGCTGCGCATTGTGCAAAAACAACTATCCGGACGTTAAACCAAATCGACTTCTTCTGTTCACAAATATCCCCGCCGGAGGCACCTGACTTTTGCGCAATTGCCGTCCTCGGGGGCATCGAGCCCCCTCATCCGGCGTTGGGACATAATCGGCCGACCTGAATGTTTGATTGCCAATATCGGAGTGGATATTTGGGAACAGAAGAAAGTTAAAGAAAGGAACGAGCGATCACGATTGATCTGCGTCAGCGCCGCACGAAGGGGCTCGATGCCCCTGAGGGCGGCTGTTGTCCGGCAATCGGGGTCAAACCATTGTGTGCAAACGATATCCCGGCGCATAGGCAAGACGGACGCTGGTGATGGGGGCGGTATCGCTCCATGTGGTGCGATCCACGATGAACAGGGCCGTGCCGATCGGCAACCCCAGAATCGAGCTTTCTTCGGCGCTGGCATTTTCGGCGCAAAACGCGATGTCGCCAGTGGTATAAGGCACTTGGGTGACAAGCCATTCGTTGGCGCTAATGGTGGTGAAATCGGGCATTACCGGGGGCAGAGCCGCAGGGTTCAGCCAGCGGTCTTCGTAGAGAAACGGCTTGCCGTCCGCCATGTGCAGCGACCGCAAGTGCAATAGCCGGGTTTGCGGCCGCAGACCCAAACGTGATGCCACCGGAACCGGTGGTTCGGCCGAAGTTTGTTCAAGCAACCGAAATCCGTAGGTTTGCCCGCGGCCCTCAACTTCCAGCCGTGTCACCGGAATATCCAGTGTTGCCTTGCGCACCGGATGCAGTGCCACACGGGTACCGGCTTTGCGACGACGCTCTAACACCCCGGTTTCGGCCAATTCCCGCAAAGCGCGGTTCACCGTGGCCCGCGCGCAGCCAAATTCAACGGCCAGCGCCTCTTCGGTCGGGATAAACGCACCGGCCTGCCAATAGCGCGACCGGATGCGGCGCATGACTTCGGCCTTGATGCCTTCCCAGCCCATTGTCCCGGTCTGAGCTTTCACAGCAATCCCACCAAACCTGCCATCACCCGGCGATAGCGTGCTTCAATCACGGGGCGTGCATGGTGCTGCCCGCCTTGCACCACATGACGCCCGGCGGCCCAAACGTCTGAAGTCATCCGGTCGTCCCCGGCAAATATCCACGCATCCAGAATGCCATCGCCTTGCCGACCGGCCAGATCGACCGCCGTCATATCCAGCGCCACCAGATCGGCAACCGCGCCCACCCGGAGTGCCCCCGATGCCCGCCCCGCCGCCTGAGCGCCGCCCTGCACAGCGCCCTCATAGAGCACCCGCCCTGTGGACCGATTTTCCGAGGCAAGCATGGCGCGGCCCCGTCCCTGCAAACGTTGCGAATATTCCAGCAGGCGCAATTCTTCGGTCAGCGATATCCGCACGTTGCTGTCGGACCCGATGCCAAACCGCCCACCCGCCCCCAGGAAACGCACGCCATCAAAGATGCCATCGCCCAGATTGGCCTCGGTCATCGGGCACAGGCCCGCCACAGCCCCGGTGGCCGCAAGACCAAGGGTTTCGTGCGCCGCCATCTGTGTGGCGTGGATCAGACACCAACGACCATCCACCGCATGATTGGCCAGCAGCCATTCGGTCGGGCGCGCGCCATAATGCGCCAGAAGTTCATCCACCTCGGCCACCTGTTCGGCCAAATGGATATGGATCGGTGCCGTGGGCGCAAGGGCTTCGGCGGCGCGCAATCCATCCCGGCTTACCGCGCGCAGCGAATGCGGGGCGACGCCCAGCACGGTATCGGCGGGCAAATGGGACAGCGACCGCGCAGCGCCTTCCCAAAGCCGGGAAAAACGGTCGGGATCGTTGCCAAACCGCGCCTGACCGGCGGTCAGCGCCCTGCCGTCACAGCCGCCACGTTCGTAAAGCACCGGCAGCAGGGTCAGGCCGATACCGGTTTCATCGGCAGCGGCGGCGATGCGGTCTGACATCTCGGACAGGGTGGCGTAGGGCGCGCCGCCGGGTTGATGATGCAGGTAGTGAAACTCGGCCACCGCCGCATAGCCTGCCTCCAGCATTTCCATCTGCACGAAGGCGGCAATGGCCTGAACATCCTCGGGCGTGAGGTGGTCCAAGAAGCGGTACATCAATGTGCGCCATGTCCAGAAACTGTCCGCCGATGCACCGCGCCGCTCGGTCATTCCGGCCATCGCCCGTTGAAAGGCATGGGAATGCAGGTTCGTCGGGGCGGGCAACAGGCAGCCATAGCGCTGCCCCACCTGTGGTGAACCTTGCGTCACGCGGGCAATTCGGCCCTCCGAGACGTCGATCCGCACATCCCGCGCCCAACCATCGACAAGCAGCGCGCATTCGGCCCAAAGTGTTTGCATCGCCATCCAGCCCTCTTGACACCCGTTATTATGTATAGACATATTAATACCAAGTGCAGACATATTGCAAGTGGGGCGCCGATGATTCTGACCAATGCGCAAGTGGCGACGATGGTGGGGGGCTATGGCCTGATCGCGAAGGCCGCCGTTGTGGTTTCGGGCGGTTCCATCGTTTGGGTTGGCCCGATGGCCGATTTGCCGCAGGCCCATTCCCACCGCGTGCAGCATGACATGGGGGGGCGTCTGATTACCCCCGCCTTGATTGATTGTCATACTCATGTGGTCTTTGGCGGCCACCGGGCTGTCGAATTTGAGATGCGCCTGAATGGGGCAAGTTATGAGGAAGTGGCCCGCGCGGGCGGCGGTATCTTGTCTACCGTCACCGCTACCCGCGCCGCGTCCGAGGAGGGCCTGTTGGCACAGACCCTGCCCCGCATCGATCAAATGCTGTCGCAAGGTGTTGCGACGATCGAGATAAAATCAGGCTATGGCCTTGATATTGAAACGGAACTTTGCATGCTTCGGGTGGCGCGGCGTATCGGGCAGCTGCGGGATGTGACCATCAAGACCAGCTTTCTGGGTGCCCATGCCATCCCGGCCGAATACAAGGGCCGTGCCGACAATTACCTGACAGAACAGGCTTTGCCCGCCCTGCGCGCCGCCCATGCCATAGGTTTGGTGGATGCAGTGGACGGATTTTGCGAAGGCATCGCCTTTTCGCCCGCCCAGATTGAGCGTGTTTTCACCGAGGCCCGCGCGCTTTCGCTGCCCCTGAAACTGCATGCCGAACAGCTTTCCAATTTGCAGGGCGCCGCACTGGCAGCGCGGTACGGCGCGTTGTCGGCCGATCATCTGGAATACCTAGACGATGCGGGGGCGGCAGCGATGGCGCAGGCCGGAACCGTTGCCGTCATCTTGCCCGGAGCGTTTTATACGTTGCGTGAAACCCAAATGCCCCCGATCGCCAGCTTGCGCAAACATGGTGTCGCCATGGCGGTTTCCACCGATTGCAACCCAGGATCGTCGCCGATGACCTCGCTTGGTCTGGCGATGAACATGGCCTGCACCTTGTTCCGCCTGACCCCGCTTGAGGCGCTTTTGGGCACGACGGTTAACGCGGCCCGGGCGCTTGGCCTTGCTGATCGGGGCACCATTGCCCCCGGCCTGCGGGCCGATCTGTCGGTTTGGGACGCCACGCATCCGGCGGAACTCGCCTATCGCATCGGGGCCACCCCGCTTTATTCCCGCATCTTCGGAGGCCAAATTGCAGCCTGAAATTCTGACACCCGGCGCGACCTCGCTTGCGCAATTGGAACGGCTTTTCCGCCTTGAAGCCCCGGCAAAATTGGCAGCTTCGGCAAAGCCCGGCATTGAAGCCGCTGCAGCCCAGATCGCGCGGGCGGCAGCGGGCAGTGCCGCGGTTTATGGCGTCAATACCGGGTTTGGCAAACTTGCGTCGCTAAAGATCGAGGCGAAAGACACTGCCACCCTGCAGCGCAATCTGATCTTGTCGCATTGCTGCGGCGTGGGCGACGCGATGCCGCGCAATGTAACCCGTCTGATGATGGCGCTAAAACTGCTTAGCCTTGGGCGGGGTGCGTCCGGGGTGCGGTGGGACATCGTTGAATTGCTGGAGGGGATGTTGGCGCAGGGTGTGACCCCCGTGATCCCGGCGCAGGGGTCTGTCGGGGCGTCGGGCGATCTTGCACCGCTGGCACATATGGCTGCCGCCATGATCGGCGCGGGCGAAGCGGAATATGCGGGCGTCGTTCTGCCCGGGGATGAGGCGTTGCGGCGGGCGGGCCTTGCGCCGGTGATTTTGGGCCCGAAGGAAGGCCTTGCGCTGATCAACGGCACCCAGTTTTCAACGGCCTATGCGCTTGCAGGCCTGTGGGGGGGATGGCGGGCGGCGCAAAATGCGCTGGTCACGTCGGCGCTGTCTACCGATGCCATCATGGGGTCGACGGCCCCGCTGCACCCCGAAATCCACGCCCTGAGAGGGCAGCCCGGCCAGATCGAGGCCGCCGCCAGCTTGCGCGCGTTGCTTGATGGCTCGGAAATCCGCGAAAGCCACCGCGATGGCGATACGCGGGTGCAAGATCCCTATTGCATCCGCTGCCAACCGCAGGTCACCGGTGCCGCGATGGACGTGTTGCGCATGGCCGCGCGAACCTTGGAGATCGAGGCAAATGCCGCGACCGACAACCCCCTTGTGCTGTCGGATGGTCTGATCGTCTCGGGTGGCAATTTTCATGCTGAACCGGTGGGGTTTGCTGCCGATATGATCGCGCTGGCGCTATCGGAAATCGGGGCGATTTCGCAGCGGCGCGTGGCGCTGATGGTGGATCCGGTGTTGTCATTTGATCTGCCTGCCTTTCTGACCCCGCGCCCCGGCCTGAATTCCGGCCTGATGATCGCCGAAGTGACAACTGCCGCTTTAATGAGCGAAAACAAACATTTGGCGCACCCAACGGTCACGGATTCCACCCCCACAAGCGCCAATCAAGAAGATCATGTGTCGATGGCGGCCCATGGCGCGCGGCGTCTTGGGCGGATGATCGAGAACCTGAATGTCATCTTGGGGGTCGAGGCTATTTGCGCCGCCCAAGGCATTGATTTCCGCGCCCCCTTGACCACTTCTGCACCGTTGCAGCGTGTTGTTGCACGGCTGCGCCAAGATGTGGCGACACTTGGCGACGACCGCTATCTTGCGCCTGATCTTGCCGCAGCGGCCCGCCTTGTCGCGGTGGCGGCCCTGACCGATGCCACCGAAATCGCCTTGCCGGTGCTGGCATGAAGCCGCTTTCGGGCCTGCGCGTGCTTGATTTGACCCGCGTGCTTGCCGGCCCGTTCTGCACGGCCCTGCTGGCGGATCTGGGGGCTGAGATTATCAAGCTTGAACCCCCAAGTGGCGACGATTACCGCCATATCGGCCCGTTTTTGCACGGCGAATCGGCCCTGTTTACCCTGACCAATCGGGGCAAATCCTCGATCGTGATCGACCTCAAGGCCGCCGAAGGCCAAGCCCTTGCCAGCCGCATTGCGGCAAGTTGCGACGTGGTGGTAGAAAACTTTCGCCCCGGTGTCGCCAGCCGCCTTGGTCTGGGGCCTGAATTGCGGATCCAGAATCCGGCGTTGATCTATGCCTCGATCTCTGGCTTCGGGCAAACCGGCCCCAACACCGCCCTGCCCGCCTATGATCTGGTGGCGCAAGCGATGTCTGGCTTGATGGCAGCCACCGGGGACGAAGGGGACCCGCCCCTGAAAGTGGGGGAAAGCTATGGCGACCTGATGGCGGGGCTTTATGCCAGCTGGGCGATCCTTGCCGCGCTTTTTCAGCGCAACACCACCGGGGAAGGCAGCACGATTGACGTTGCCATG
>JBAVTI010000445.1:0-5857 GCA_049696055.1 Paracoccaceae bacterium
CCACCGCCGCCCTCTTCGGCGGGCTGGAAAATCACCACCGCGCGACCATCGAAATTGCGGGTCTCGGCCAGATATTTCGCCGCCCCCAGCAGCATCGAGGTATGGCCGTCATGCCCGCAAGCGTGCATTTTACCGGGGGTCTTGGAGGCATAGGCCACCCCGGTTTGTTCAATGATCGGCAGCGCGTCCATGTCGGCGCGCAGGCCAATCACCCGCCCGGCCGTATCGGTTTTGCCATGGATTACCCCGACAACGCCGGTGCGGCCAACACCTTCCACCACTTCGTCACAGCCAAATTCCCGCAGCAAAGCCGCCACTTTACCGGCGGTGCGATGCACCTCGAACAGCAGTTCCGGGTTCTCGTGAAAATCGCGGCGCCACGCGGTAATTTCGGGCAGCAATTCGGCAAAGCGGTTCTTTACGGGCATCGGGGCCTCCTGTCAGATTTGGCGTCAGCCTGATCCAATCGCCCGGCCTTCGCAATCCCTACAAGGTGGGGCCGGGGGCGATTTTTGACCCATCGGTAAACCGCGCCAGCCGAAACCGCGACAGATCATGCCCCACAGCATTGCCCGCCACCAGATCGGCCACCACCCGGCCAATCCCGGGCCCAATGCCAAAGCCATGCCCACTCAGGCCCGTCGCCAACACCAACCCCGGCAGCGCCGCCACCCGGTCAATCACCGGCACCACATCGGGCATGGTGTCAATCATCCCGGCCCAGGCCGCCTTTAGCCGTGGCCGCCCCAACCCCGGAAACGCGCGGGCAAAGGCATCCTGCACCCGACCGATTACCGCCATGTTCGGGCTTGGGTTCAGCACCCGAACCCTCTCGAACGGCGAGACCTCGTCCAAGCCCCATTTGCGCTTGGTGCCCCAGGCATCGGGATAGCCTTTGGGGGCTGCTGCATGGAAATGGGTCGAGCGGAAATCTTGCTTTAAAACAGGCAGATAGGTGGCGAAATGCCGAAACGCATCTGGCCCGACAAAGAAATCATGTGTGGCCCCCGGTGCAATCGAATAGCCGCCATCCGCCCGCCTGCGAAACGCAAAATCATCATCCGCCGCATTGCCGGGAAAAATCTCAGGCATCGGTTCGGTTGCCCCCACGCTGGCCAAAACCGACAGCTGTGGAAACACCACACCCTGCGCGCGGGCAAACAGCGACGACCATGCCCCCCCGGCCAAAACCACCTGATCGCAGGCAATCCGGCCCCCTTCGGTGATCACGCCGCAAACCCGGCCCGCCGCCAGATCAAGACCGCGCACCGCACAACCCTCGACCAGAACCGCGCCGCGCGCCTGCGCCCCCCGCGCCAGCAACGGCACCGCCGCCCAAGGTTCCGCCCGCGCATCCGAAGGCGTGAACAACCCGCCCTTCCAGCCCGCCTGCGCTCCCGCCAACCGATCCGCCACCGCGCCGCCGGTCATCATATGGGTGTCCAAGCCATGCGCGCGTGCATGCACCAACCAGTCCTCGAACCCCGTCATTTCACTTGCGGTTTTGGCCAGATACAGCACGCCTTCCTGACGAAATCCCAGGCCTTCGCCAAATTCCTGCGCCAGCGATTTCCACTGCTGCAGGGCCTCGACCATGATCGGCAATTCATCCAGATCGCGGCCCTGCTGCCGGATCCAGCCCCAGTTGCGGCTGCTTTGTTCGCCCGCAATCCGGCCCTTTTCGCACAAAACCACCCGCAAACCGCGTTCCGCCAGATGCCACGCCGTCATCACCCCGATCACACCGCCGCCGATCACCACCACATCGCAGGCCGCAGGCGGCGGCCCGTTGAATTGCGCCGCCAGGTCCATCGAAATCGGAAACTGCATCATGCCGCCAACTCCGCCACCAGACGCTGCATGAACACCCACGCCGCCTCGAACTGCGCCACCTCAAGGTATTCATCCACCTGATGCGCCTGCGCAATGTCACCGGGGCCACAGATCACCGCCGAATAGCCTGCCGCCTGAAACTGCCCGGCCTCGGTGCCGTAACTGACAACTTCGGTGCCGTTATCGCCCGTGACCCGCCGCACCAAAGCCTCGGCCGCACCGCCAATTTCCGGGCGCAGGGGGGGTACTTCGAACGTCACCACCAGATCAATCGCCGCCTCGGGGCGCACAGCTTTCGCCTCGGCCTCAAGGCGGGCAGCCTCGGCGCGGGCGGCGTTCATCCAGCCCTCGGGGTCGTCGCCCGGCACCACCCGAAACCCCATCCCGAACCAGCAATCCTTGGCGGTAATGTTCTCGGCGGTGCCCCCCGAGATCACCCCAACATGCGCCGTGGTCCAGGGCGGTACGAACATCGCCGCAAGTGGTGAGGGCACCTTGGCGCGGTTTTCGTCATTCACCCGGTTGCACCAATCAATCAGCTTCGCCCCCAGCATGATGGCGTTCACCCCGGTGTGCATGATTGAAGAATGCACTTCAAACCCCTGAACATGCACCCTAAACCCGGATCCGCCTTTATGCCCGTTGACCATTTTCATCATCGACGGCTCGCCCACCACCACCGCACTTGCCCGCGGCAACACCCGCGCCATTTCGGCAATCATCGCCGGCGCACCGGTGCAGCCAACCTCTTCGTCATACGAAATCGCCAGCTGCAATGGCCGCTTTACCGCCTGCGCCAGCGCCAATGGCACCGCCGCCAACGCCAGCGCCACAAATCCCTTCATGTCGCAGGTGCCGCGCCCGTAAAGCCGCCCTTCCCGCTCGACGACCCCCCAAGGGTCGCCGGTCCACGGCTGCCCGTCCACCGGCACCACATCACTGTGACCCGACAACACCACGCCGCCCGCCACCTCTGGCCCGACATTGGCGTAAAGCGCCGCTTTGGTGCGATCGGCGTTCCACACCCGCCGCGCCATCACCCCATGACTGGCCAGATAGGCCTCGACCCAATCAATCAGGTCCAGATTGCTGTCGCGGCTGACCGTTGGAAAGGCCACCAACCGATCCAATATCTGACGCGGCGAAAGCATCTGGGGCGTCAACTTGGGCATTTCATTCTCCGGCAAACGGGGCATTCGGCTGGCCGCAACCGTGCCCCCGGCCCGGCGCAAAGGTCAACCCCCCACCCCTGTTCCCGGCCTGACGTGACGGAACCACGACGGAATTACCGATCAAGGCATCAAAGCGGCTTGCGGGGTTTGAAAAAATGTCTAACACTTGGCCACTATCCAGCCCTGCAACGACGGGGCTGCTAAAAAACCAAGAATAACAAACACCTGGGGAGTTACATATGCCCGATGGGGCGACACCCGTCCTCGATGTCCGGGGGCTAAAGACTGTATTCCGTACCCGCGGTGGTGAAGTGCATGCGGTAAACGCTGTCAGCTTTCATCTGATGCCGGGCGAGCTTTTGGGCGTTGTCGGCGAAAGCGGGTCTGGCAAATCGGTCACCATGATGTCGCTGATCGGCCTGTTGCCGATGCCCCCCGCCGAAGTGCGCGCGGGTCAGGTTTTTCTGGGCGGCGTCGATATTCTGCAAGCCACGCCTGAAGAATTGCGCCGGGTGCGCGGCGCCCGTATCGGCTTTGTGTTTCAAGACCCGATGACCAGCCTGAACCCGGTTTTTACCGTCGGCAATCAGATCATGGAGCCGCTATACACCCATATGGGCATGGACAAACGTCAGGCCGAAAACCGCGCGGTTGAACTCTTGGAACTGGTGGGCATCCCCGACGCGCGCAAACGCCTGTCCAGTTATCCGCATCAGTTTTCTGGCGGTATGCGGCAGCGGGTGATGATCGCCATTGCCCTTGCCTGCGACCCCGAAGTGTTGATCGCGGACGAGCCGACCACCGCCCTTGACGTCACCATTCAGGCGCAAATCCTTGAATTGGTTAAGGAACTTCGCGCCAAGCTGGGCATGGCGATTGTTTGGATCACCCATGATCTGGGCGTGATCGCCGGCATCGCTGACCGTGTCATGGTGATGTATGGCGGCCAGGTCGTCGAACAGGCACCGGTCAAAGACCTGTTTGCCAACCCGCGCCACCCCTATACCCGCGCTTTGCTGAAAACGATCCCCAAGGTGTCGGGCGAACGCGAGGCGAAACTGCAAGTGATCGAGGGCCAACCCCCGATCCTTGGCGCCGCCCCCACCGCCTGCCCGTTCCGCAGCCGTTGTGTCCACGTCCACGCCCGCTGCGAGGTGGAAAACCCGCTGCGTCGCGTGATCGGGGCCGGGCACGTGGGCTATGGCCACGATGTCGCCTGCCACTGGGATCCTGTGCCGGAGGCCGCTCATGCTTGATGGCGCGCCGCGCAAGCTGGTTCAGGTCAAGAACCTGAAGATGTACTTCCCGATCTATAGCGGCCTGTTTCGCAGCCATACCGGCGATGTCAAAGCCGTCGATGATGTCAGTTTTGACATCTACGAGGGCGAAACCCTTGGTCTGGTTGGCGAATCCGGGTGCGGCAAATCGACCGTCGGGCGCGCTCTGCTGCGGCTTTACGAAGTAACCGGTGGTTCGGTCACCATCGACGGCACCGATATAGCCCACCTTGGCCAAGAGGCGCTGCGCCTGAAACGCCCCGCCATGCAGATGGTATTTCAAGATCCACAAGCCAGCCTGAACCCCCGCATGACCCTTGCGGGCATCATTGGCGAGCCCTTGGATGAACACACCGCGCTTTCCAAGGACGAAAAGCTGGCCCGCGTCTACGAATTGATGGATGCGGTCGGGCTGAACCGCCGCTTTGCCAACCGCTATCCGCATGAATTTTCCGGCGGTCAGCGTCAGCGCATCAACATCGCCCGCGCTTTGGCGTTGAACCCCAAATTCATCGTCTGCGACGAGCCGATTGCAGCCCTTGACGTGTCGATTCAGGCGCAGGTCGTCAACCTGCTAGAGGAATTGCAAGACCGCTTTGGCCTGACCTACCTGTTCATCAGCCACGATCTGTCGATGGTGCGCCATATCGCCGACCGCGTGGTGGTGATGTACCTGGGGCAGATCGCCGAACTGTCACCGCGTGACGATCTTTATGCCAATCCCCTGCACCCTTATGCGCAGGCGCTGCTTTCCGCCGTGCCGCACCCCGACCCCAGCGAGGCATCGCGCCCGCGCATCATCCTGAAAGGCGATGTGCCCTCGCCTGCCAATCCCCCCAAGGGATGCAATTTCTGCACCCGTTGCCCGCAGGTCCAACCGATCTGCCACGACGTGCAACCCGACCTGATCGAAGTGGCCCCGGCGCGGTTCGTGGCCTGCCATTTCGTGCAGCCCGACCAAGCCCAGAGCGTGGGCCAAACCCGCGCCACCGAGGCCAAAGAGCACAAACAACAAGGAGTGTAAGCTTATGAAAATGAAAACCGCCCTTCTGGGCGCTGCCGCCGCTTTTGCCATGGCCCCTGCGGCCCATGCAGAACGCGGCACCGATGGCCAGCTGAACATCTTTTACTGGCAAGCGCCGTCGATCCTGAACACCTACCTGTCGTCAGGCACCAAAGACGTTGACGCCGCCGCTCTGATCATCGAGCCGCTGGCGGGCTTTGATGTCGATGGCAACGTCTATCCGCGTCTGGTGGAAAGCATCCCGACCGTGGAAAACGGCGGCGTTTCCGCCGACCTGACCACGATCACCTGGAAGATCAAGCCTGGCCTGTTGTGGTCGGATGGTACGCCCTTCACCTCGGCTGACGTGGCCTTTACCGCCGCCTATTGCATGAGCCCCGAAGGCGGCTGCGCGCAGCTGTCGAAATATGAAGGCGTGAAATCCGTCGACACCCCGGACGAACTGACCGTCGTCGTCACCTTCGATGCGCCAAAACCCTATCCCTATACCACCTTTGTCGGCTCGCAATCGCCGATCATCCAAAAAGCCCAGTTCGAAAAGTGTGTCGGCG
>JBAVTI010000446.1:0-3945 GCA_049696055.1 Paracoccaceae bacterium
GGACTGAGTTGAAGTATAGCAACGGAACTGCCATTCTTATTGATGACCGGGTAGCCTTGGCGAACGGAGAGCTTGGAACAGTAGTCGAGCTATATGCTGATGTAGAATCGCTGTTTTCATCCTCCAAGCCGATATCACCACTTGGAACACCGGGCGTACTTGTTGTGACAGACAAGGGCGCGCGCGTAGTACTTAGCAATCTTCAGCCAGATGATCTTTATCGAGTTTCAAGTTAGCATGCCACAGGTGGGCAATACGTCTGGCTGAGGTGGGAGCCTTTGGCGGTGATCGAAGGGTGAGGCGCGTCTGGACGGCCTTTCAGTGGAAGGACGTCAGCGCCGAACGGACAGTCCGCAAGGACCGGGCCGGGAGGGTGATCGCTTACGCCCGCGCCGATAATGGGGGTGCGGAGCGATCAGGGGTGGCGCGAGCGGGTTAAAACCAAGCGGCGGAGGCCGTCGCCCCCGCCGCTTTTGTTACGTCGCCGCGCTTAGATCGAGAGGCAGATGTATTTCATTTCCAGATAGTCTTCCATGCCGTGGTGGCTGCCTTCGCGGCCAAGGCCGGATTGTTTGACGCCGCCAAACGGGGCGACCTCGGTGGAAATGATGCCAGTGTTGACGCCGACGATGCCGTATTCCAGCGCTTCTTGCACGCGGGTGATACGACCGATATCTCGGGCGTAGAAATACGATGCAAGGCCGAAGATGGTGGCGTTGGCTTTCTCGATCACCTCTTCTTCGGTGTCGAATTTGAACAGCGGTGCCAGCGGGCCGAAGGTTTCTTCGTTTGTTACCATCATCTTATCGGTAACGCCGGTCAGGATGGTGGGTTCGAAGAACGAGCCCCCAAGCGCGTGGCGTTTGCCGCCCATGGTGACTTTGGCACCTTTGGCGGTGGCGTCGGCGATGTGCTCTTCCATCTTGGCCACGGCATCCATGTTGACCAGGGGGCCGAATTCGACGGGTTCGGACAGGCCGTCGCCGACGCGGGTTTTCGCCAATGCGGCCGATAGTTTGGCGGCAAAGGCGTCATAGACCCCGGCCTGCACATAGATGCGGTTGGCGCAGACGCAGGTTTGACCGTTGTTGCGGAATTTCGAGGCCATGGCACCGATCACGGCGGCATCCAGATCGGCGTCGTCGAACACGATGAAGGGGGCGTTGCCGCCAAGCTCCATCGAGCATTTCATCACCTGTTCGGCGGCTTGGCGCAGCAGGATGCGGCCAACTTCGGTCGAGCCGGTGAAGGTAAGTTTGCGCACGATCGGGTTTTCGCAGAATTCCTTGCCGATGTCGGAGGATTTCTTGGAAGTGATCACCGAAAAGATGCCCGCAGGCAGGCCGGCGCGTTCGGCCAACACCGCCAAAGCCAGCGCCGAAAGCGGGGTTTCGGCGGCCGGGCGGGCGACAAAGCCGCAACCGACGGCAAGGGCGGGGGCGCATTTGCGCGTGATCATTGCGTTGGGGAAATTCCAGGGCGTGATGGAGCCGACCACGCCGATCGGTTGTTTGATGACGGTGATGCGTTTGTCGCGCATGTGGCCGGGGATGATTTCGCCATAAACCCGCTTGGCCTCTTCGGCGAACCACTCGATAAAGCTTGCGCCATAGGCGATTTCGCCCTTGGCCTCGGCCAAAGGCTTGCCCATTTCGGCGGTCAGGATCAGGCCAAGATCGTCTTGGTTGGCCATCATCAGGTTAAACCAGGCGCGCATGATATTGGCGCGTTCCTTGGCGGTGCGGGCGGCCCATTCCTTTTGCGCCACGGACGCTGCGGCAATGGCGCGGGCGGTTTCGGCGCGGCCAAGGTTTGGCACTGTGCAGATCACGTCGCCACGGGCCGGGTTGGTGACGGGAAAGGTGGTGCCATCGTCCGCGTCAATCCACTGGCCTGCGACATAGGCTTTGGTCGCAAGCAGGGTCGGGTCTTTCAGCAAGGAACGCAGGTCGGTGATGGAATCGAGCATGATGATCTCCCATTTTTGGTTGCGACATGCAAAGCATAGTGGGTGGGTCAATGTCTAGGTGCGCGAGTCGGATTTGCAGGGCATGGGCGGGATTTTGATCAAATTATCGGGAGTGTGCGATGGATATGGATCGGGCTTATGCCAATGGAGCGTTTATCGCGGGGGCCGATGATTATCCGCCACGCTGGAATGCGGCGGCGGCGGCGTTTCGCGCGGATATGGGCGCGGGTGCGCGGCTGGGGCTGACCTATGGGCCGGACGCGCGGCATCGGTTCGATTTGTTCCTGCCGGACGGGGTGCCAAAGGGCCTGATGGTGTTCGTGCATGGCGGCTATTGGATGGCCTTTGGTCGGGAGACGTGGTCGCATTTGGCGGCGGGTGCGGTTGCGCGGGGCTGGGCCTGTGCGATGCCGTCCTACACGCTGGCCCCGGATGCGCGGATCGCCGCGATCACCATGGAAATCGGGGCGGCGGTGGATGCGGCGGCGGCACTGGTGGCTGGCCCGGTGGTGGTTACGGGGCATTCGGCGGGCGGGCACCTTAGCGCACGGATGGGATGCGTCGGCGCGCCAGTTCAAAGCTATGTGGCGCGGGTGGTGCCGATCTCGCCGGTGGCCGAGCTGGAACCGCTGATGGATACCAGAATGAACGACACGCTGTGGCTGGATGCCGAAGAGGTGGCGGCGGAAAGCCCGGCACGGTTGCCGCTGCGGTCAAGCTGTCTGGCGCATGTCTGGGTGGGCGGGCAAGAGCGGCCCGCGTTCTTGTGGCAGGCGCGCACATTGTCCGAGGAATGGGATTGTGGCTGGTCGGTTGCCCCCGGCAAGCACCATTTCGACGTGATCGACGATCTGGCCGACCCGCAGTCGGCGCTGATCCAAACGCTGCTGGGCGGGTTCTGACCTGCCGCTTATAGCGGATTGCGCCTATTCGGAATCAGAATTCGCCCCAAGAGTTGGGCGAACTCTGAGGTTCTTGAACCAGATAAGACGCAATCCGCTCTAGGCATTTTCCCTGACCAAATACTCTCGGGGGGTGAGCCCGGCACGGGCGAGGGGGGC
Source organism: Paracoccaceae bacterium (assembly GCA_049696055.1). Taxonomy (GTDB): domain Bacteria; phylum Pseudomonadota; class Alphaproteobacteria; order Rhodobacterales; family Rhodobacteraceae; genus JBAVTI01. The sequence continues at coordinate 3,031 of JBAVTI010000446.1, forward strand.
AGACGGCCCCCCTACTTTTTTCCTGAAGAATACCCTTTGGCATCAGCCGTTGGAATGCATCCGCTCGATATAGCCGCGCATTTCTTCGGCTTCGTGGCGGGCATCGCGCAGGCCTTCCATGGCGGCACGCAGTTCGGCTTCGGTCTGGGCGATCTGGTTGGTCAGCTCGCCCTCGCGCTGTTCCAGATAGATGATCGCCTGATCACGGGTCTCTTCGGCCTCGTGCAGCGATTGCGCCAGACGGTCCAACTCACCCATATCGCCGCCGGCAATCCGGGTGAAACGGTGCAAAAGCCAGTAGGCAAACCACCCCATCGCAAAGGCGACAAGCAGGATGATGGCCGTGGCAATGATAAATTCGGTGCGGTTCATAGGGGCTCTCTGCGACGGGAGGCTGTGTCAGGCTTAGGGCTGATCTGGGCGGGGTTTCGGGCGTTTGGTAACTTCGGTCGGGGCGACAGAGGGGCTGGTATCGGCCGAAAAATCCGGGCCGCTGGCGGTGGGTTGCACGCCACCTGCGACAGCAGCGTCGACCGTCGGTGCAGCAGTTTCGTCGGCAGCGATGCCGGCGCCGATCGTCGTATCGCCGTCGCCCGTCGGGGCAGTGCTATCGCCCGTGATGCCTTCGGGATCCCCGAAGGATGCGGTGCCGTCGCCTGTGGGGGTATCGCCATCGCCGGTCGGGGCGGGTATCTCGGCGTCGGGCACAGTGACTGCGGGTGCCAGTTCGGCTGCGGGTTTAGCTGCCGGGGTAAACTCAATTCGGCGGTTGGTTTCGCGGCCTTCACGGGTGCCGTTGTCGGCCAGAGGCCGCCCCTCGCCATAGCCAAATGCGGTCAGCCGATCGACGCTGACGTCGCGGGTTTGCAGTGCTGCAAGTACCGCTTTGGCGCGGTCTTCGGATAGTTTCTGATT
>JBAVTI010000447.1:0-4470 GCA_049696055.1 Paracoccaceae bacterium
TGCCAACTTTGACCCATCAGTTGGCCCGGCGCGGCTGCTTTATGCCTTTGAGGCGGTGATTATTGGCGGCTTGGGCAGCCTTTGGGGCACCTTGGCAGGCGGCATCGTGATCGGCGTGGCGCAAGCTTTGGGTGCCGCGGTGAACCCGGAGTGGCAGATATTGTCGGGCCATATCGCCTTCGTGTTGGTGCTGCTGTTGCGGCCACGCGGTCTGTTTCCGCGCGCAAATGATTGAGGATACAATGGTAAGACCTTCTTCCTTGATCGGTCGCCCGATAACTGCATTGACCGGGTTGGCGCTGGTGGCTGCCCTGATTGCCGTGCCGTTGATCGCACCGCGGGCGATGACGCAGGATTTGTTCATGATCCTGACCTTGTTGGTGCTGGCGATGAACTGGAACATGCTGGCGGGTTTTGCCGGTTTGGTTTCGGTTGGGCAGCAAGCTTTTGTAGGGATTGGTGCCTATTTCATGTTCGCCGCCGTGATCTTGTGGGGGATGGACCCGCTGCTGGGCGTGTTGATCGGCGGCGTGGCGGCGATGGTTTTTGCGGTGCCGATGGCGTTTTTCGCCTTTCGCCTGCATGGCGCCTATTTTGCCATTGGCACTTGGGTGGTTGCCGATATTGCGCGGCTTTTGGCGGGCCAGTGGAAGGCGCTGGGCGGCGGCACCGGCACCTCGCTGCCCAAGGGCACGACCAAGGATATGTTTGGCGTGCAGGCGGTGAAAGACCTGCTGGATGTCAGCTCGGCGGCGGCGGCGGATGCCGTGACCTACTGGCTGGCGCTGGGGCTGGCGATGGTGATGCTGGTGGCATCGTATGTGTTTTTGCGGTCACGCATGGGGCTGGGGTTGCAGGCGATCCGGGACAATATGCAGGCGGCGCGGTCGGTCGGGGTAGACCCGACGCGGCTAAAGGCGGCGGTGTTTTTGCTGACAGCCTTTGGCACCGGGTTGTGTGGCGCGCTGATCTTTATTCAGATCACCCGTGTGACCCCGGACGCCGCGTTTTCGGTGCTGGACTGGACAGCTTTTGTGATTTTCGTTGTGGTGATCGGCGGGATTGGCACCTTGCCGGGGCCGATTGTCGGGGTGATCGTGTTCTACATCCTGCAACGGTTGCTGGCGGATTACGGCACGGTTTACCTGATTGTGCTGGGTTTGATTGGCATCGCCATCATGCTGTTTGCCCGCCGCGGCCTGTGGGGCCTGTTCACCGATCGCACCGGGATTGACCCGTTTCCGCTGCGCCACCGCCCGCCTGCCGCGCGCAAACCCAATGTCTGAACGCCCTTGTCGAAGGATATGACCATGCTGCCCTATTTCACCGAAGAAAACTCTGTCGATACGGTCAACGCCCGGATGGGGGCCGAGATCAACCCACGGCTGGCGCAGGTTATGGCGTCTTTGGTCAAGCACCTGCACGCCTTTGCCAAAGAGGTGCATCTGACCCAGGAGGAATGGGATTACGGCGTCGATTTCCTGACCAAGACCGGTCAGATTTGTTCGGGCGAGCGGCAAGAGTTCATTCTGCTGTCCGACACGCTGGGTCTGTCGATGCTGGTGGATGCCATCAACAATCGTCGTCCGGCGGGGGCGACCGAGAATACGGTGTTCGGGCCTTTCCACGTTGATAACGCCCCGGTGCGCGCAATGGGGGCCAATATCAGCCTTGATGGCAAGGGCGAAAGCTGCCTGTTCGAGGGGAAGGTGATTGATCTGCACGGCAACCCGATTGCGGGGGCAAAGGTGGATGTGTGGTCAGACAATGCCGACGGGTTTTATGATGTGCAGCAGCCGGGCATTCAGCCAAAGTGGAACAATCGGGGGGTGTTTTTCACCGAGGCGGATGGCGGCTATCGGTTTTGCGGTATCAAGCCGGTCAGCTATCCGATCCCGGATGATGGCCCGGTTGGCCAGATGCTGGGCCATCTTGGGCGCCACCCTTACCGCCCCGCCCACATGCATTATCTGGTGACGGCACCGGGCTTTCAAAAGCTGGTGACCCATACCTTTGTGGGCGACGATTTCTATTTGACCTCGGATGCGGTGTTTGGCGTCAAACAAACGCTGGTCGCGCCGTTTGAACGGCTGGCGGATTCGGCGACGCTGTGGCGCTCGCCGTTCGATTTCGTTTTGACCCCGGTTTGAGGCGAAAGAGGCCCAATGCCAAACGTAAAGATATATGTCGAAGAGGCGCTGTTCGCGGACAAGCGGGCGGCGCTGACGGCGGCGATGAAGCCGATCCGCGATCTGCTATGCGCCGATTTTCAGGTGGATATTCCGGCCTGCCAACTTGCCATGCTTTCGGTGGTGGCGATGCCGGATCTGCCGTTGATCAACGTGGAAATGCAAATCCTGCCAAGACCCGAGCGTACCCGCGACGCGGTGTTATCGGTCTGCCGCCACTTGCGGCAATTGGTTGAAGAGGTGGCCGGTTGTCCGGTGGCGATCCGGGTTTCGCATTTGGACCCCGAGACATATATTGCCCTGAAATAATCAGCCCCGCCGCTTTGTTACCTGCTGATCGTGTTGAATCCGCGCCTCGAGCTGGCGGCATTGTGCCGCGATGAAGGTCTTGAAATGGGTCAGTGCCGGGGCGGACGACTGTTCGCGCGGGAACATCAGGCCAAGCTGGCGGTTGGGGTGTTCGATCTTGAGCGGCAGCGCCTCTAGGCCAATGCTTTTGCGGGCAACGAACACCACCGAATAGGGCAAAACCGTCAGCGAATCCGACCCGGCAAGAACCGATGCGATCGAGGCAAAGGTGCCGCCAGAGAAATTTACCCGGAAATCTGTCGACCCGATGGACACCAGCGCGCGCTGCAAATCACGATACAGCGGGCTATCGGCGGGGGGGGCAATCCACGGGTAAGGGTTGATGTCCGCCAGGGTAATCGTGCCCTTGCGCGTCAAAGGGTGGCCAGCGCGGCAGGCGATGACATTGCGCCCGGCAAGCAGGCTGACAAACTCCATATCCTGCGGGATTTGACTGGAATGCAGCGGCAGGATCGCCAGATCCAGCGCGCCGCTGCGCAGTTGCGCCACCAAGGCGTCAAAGTAGCCGTAGGATTGCTCGATATGCACATCGTTATGATGGCGCTGAAATTCGGCAATCATCGTGGCGATCACACCATCCATGAAGATCGGGCTGCCACCAATGCGCAAACGGCCCGCCTGACCCTTGCGATAGCGGTCGACCAAGGCGCGCGCTTCGCGGTTCAGGGCGTGGATGCGGCTGCCAAGACGGGCAAGGCTGGCGCCAAGTTCGGTCGGGCGCAGCGGGCGGCGACCGGGCTCGAACAGGGGGGCACCGACGCGTTGTTCCAGAGCCGAAATCGTGCGCGAAACCGAGGGCTGCGATTTGCCCAGCGCCTCGGCACCTTCGGTCAGACCGCCCTTCTCGACGATCATCGCCAGAATTTCCAGGTGTTCGCTTTCCAGTTTCATAACGCAAAGCAATATTACCAAGCGGCGATCCGATCAATATCCGATCTGGACGCAGGTAGGGTGGCGGCGAGGAAATCGTTGGGGGAAACCGGTGTCGCATTTTCAGGACAATTTCATAGCGCAAAGTGCCGCTGTGCGGGTGCGGTTCGGGGCGGGCGTGCGCCACAGCGTTGCCGAAGAAATTGAACGGTTAGGGTGTGCGCGGGCGCTGATCCTGTCGACGCCGCAGCAGCGCGATACGGCGCAGGAATTCGCCGATCTGTGCGGCGCACGGGCGGTAGGGGTTTTCACCAAGGCCACCATGCACACGCCGGTTGCGGTTTCCGAAGAAGCCGCTGCCTATGCGGTGCAATTGGGTGCCGATTGCGTGGTGGCGGTGGGCGGCGGGTCTACCACGGGGTTGGGCAAGGCCATCGCCTACCGCACCGATCTGCCGCAGATCGTGGTGCCGACCACCTATGCCGGGTCAGAAGCGACGCCGATCCTTGGCCAGACCGAGGGCGGCCGCAAAACCACGCTGACCAGCCCAAAAGTGCAACCCGAGGTGATTTTATACGACGCCGAACTGGTGCGGACCCTGCCGGTTGGGATGACGGTGACCAGTGCGATGAACGCCATGGCCCATGCCGCCGAGGGGCTTTACGCGCAAAACCGTTCACCGATTTCGACACTGATGGCGGTCGAGGGGCTGCGGGCGTTTCGGGATGGGTTGCCCAAGGTAATGGCAAACCCCGATGATCTGACTGCGCGCGGCGAGACGCTTTATGGTGCGTGGCTGTGCGGCACCGTGCTGGGACAGGTGGGCATGGCGCTGCATCACAAGCTTTGCCACACACTGGGTGGGTCTTTCGATCTGCCGCATGCGGAAACCCATGCGATCATTCTGGCGCATGCAATGGCCTATAATGCGGTGGCGGTGCCCGACTTGCTGGCCCCGATCAGCGACATCTTTGGCGGTGCGCCGGGAATGGCAATTTTCAATTTTGCCCGCGCGATGAACGCGCCGCAGGCCCTGCGCGAT
>JBAVTI010000448.1:0-1739 GCA_049696055.1 Paracoccaceae bacterium
TCCAAGCCATGCACGTCCGACAGCAACCGGATCAGCTCCGGCCCCGCCAACGCCGGGTGGGTGTCATTCATCTGGATCGCCACATGATCGGGCAAATCGCGCAAATCGGTATGGGTCGCCAGATAGCGCCGCAAAATATCCTGCAACGCCGCCGAAGTCAGGAAGAACTCTTGCTTCAGCCGCAATTCCTTGCCCTGATAGGTGGTGTCATCGGGGTACAAAACCCGGCTTAGCGTGCGCGCCAGCGCCTCGGGTTCCGCCGCCGCCGCATAATCGCCGCGGTTAAACCGCTCCAGATCGAACTGAGTCGTAGGCTTCGCCGCCCAAAGCCGCAGCGTGTTGGCCCATTTGCCCTGCCACCCCACCACAGGCGTATCATGCGCCGATGCAATCACCGTCTCGCCCGGCACCCAGATCTCACGGCCATCGCGGGTCTCGACCACGCCTTTGAACGGAATGATGTAGGCCGCCTCGGGCCGCTCAAATTCCCACGGATGTTGCTGGTTCAGCCAGTCTTCCGGCGTTTCCACCTGCTGCCCACCCTCAAACCGCTGACGAAATAGCCCATGCTCATACCGTATGCCATAGCCGTAGGCCGGGCAGCCCAGTGTCGCCATGCTTTCCATGAAACAGGCCGCCAGCCGCCCCAAACCGCCATTCCCCAGCGCCGCGTCAGGCTCGTCTTCCACCAGACCGCGGAAATCCTGACCAAACCCCGCCATTACCTCAATCGCAATCTCGCGCAGGCCAAGGTTCACCGTCGCATCCTCAAGAATGCGCCCGATCAAAAACTCCATCGACAGATAGTAAACCCGCTTGTGATCCCCCGCCCAGGTCTTGCGGGTCGAGGCGAACCACGGCTCGACAATCCGGTCGCGAATGGCAAAAGACAGCGCCATCCGCCAATCATAGCGGCTGGCGTTCGGCGCATCCTTGCCCAGCGTATAGGTCAGGTGGCGCAGGATATCGGCTTTCAACGTCGCAGGGGTCAGATCAGTCACAAGACATCCATTCTTATCATTTCGGCAATCCGGGCAGTGCTCGATAAGTGATGCCGCGCCCCTTGGTCTTGAACAAGCCCCAAACAGGCCGCCACACGATAAACCCAAGCCGCCAGCACCCGAACGGTTTCGCCCAAAGCGCTTTTTAGTTAGCGCAAACAATTATAGATTGCACCAAAAATCCACCAATAATGTCAATATTTCGAAATCCAAAGCGCTTTGGATTTCGAACCAATGACTTAGCCGGTTTCAGCCCCCCAGCACCAGCCTCACCGCGAAACCGACCCCAAAGTTGCCCAAAATTTCAGCACACACCCCAAGACGGCGGGCTTTTACCCACCCCAGGTGCGCCGCAGCACGGAAATCCAGTTGCTCCAGCACAGCTTTTCCAACAGCGCCTCGCCGTAGCCATGCGCGCGCATCGCTTCCACCAACCGTGGCAAGCCTGCCACATCGGTGATGCCTTCGGGCACCATCGCGCCGTCGAAATCCGACCCCATGCCGACATGATCTTCGCCCAGATGCGCGATCAGATGATCCAGATGCCGCAGCGTCACATCCCACCCCATCGCAGGCGAGCGTTTGCCATCGGGGCGCAAAAACACCGTGGCAAAGTTCAACCCCACCATGCCGCCGCTATCCTTGATCATCGCCAACTGCCGATCCGTCAGATTGCGGGTTGAATGCGATACCGCATGGGCGTTGGAATGGGTCGCTACCAGCGGTTTGTCCGAGAAC
>JBAVTI010000449.1:0-10212 GCA_049696055.1 Paracoccaceae bacterium
TAATATCTTTCAATTTGTGCTGCAAAATCTTTGGATTCCGCCGCTGCGCCGCAGTATGTGTCAACTAACATAGTGTAAGTTTTAGTTGACACATTCGGAATCGGAGGGCTAGGGTTGGCTTCAGGACACGTCGTTTGAAAGCAACCCGATGCCAACGAATCGCCCGCAACAGCCTGTCCGCCAGCCGCTCTATACGGCCCAAGAGCGTGCGCGGCGCGATGCCACCAAATGGACGCTGGTGCAGGGAATTCTGGCGCCTTTGCAATTTCTGGCCTTCGCCATTTCGCTGATTTTGGTGCTGCGCTACATGGTCACCGGGCATGGATATGAGCCAGCAACCCTGTCGGTTGTGGTAAAAACCGGCTTCCTTTTTCTGATCATGGTGACAGGGGCGATCTGGGAAAAAGAGGTGTTCGGGCAATACCTTCTGGCCCCCGCATTCTTCTGGGAAGACGTGTTCAGCTTTGCGGTCATTGCGCTGCATTCTGCTTATATAATAGCACTTTGGACCGGCTCTCTTTCCCCAATGGGGCTGATGGTGCTGGCACTGACGGCCTACGTCACCTACGCAATCAACGCCGGACAATTCATCCGAAAACTGCGCCTTGCGCGACTGGATCAGGCGGTGCGCGCATGAACATGCCCCTGCCCGCACTTGGCTGCACCACCACTCCCGTCCTCAAGGAACGCGGCCAGCGCGAGGTGTTTTGTGGCCTGACCGGGATTATCTGGCTGCACCGCAAAATGCAGGACGCCTTCTTTCTGGTTGTCGGCAGCCGCACCTGTGCCCATCTGTTGCAGTCAGCCGCTGGCGTGATGATCTTTGCCGAGCCCCGCTTTGGAACCGCGATTCTCGAAGAGAAAGACCTGGCAGGGTTGGTCGATGCCCAAACCGAGCTGGACCGCGAGGTCGACCGGCTGCTGTCACGTCGCCCTGACATCCGTCAGTTGTTTCTGGTCGGATCCTGCCCATCCGAAGTCATCAAATTAGACCTGCATCGCGCCGCCGAAAGGATGAGTGCAAAGCACGCGCCACACGTCAGAGTTGTTAATTATTCTGGCTCGGGAATCGAAACGACCTTCACCCAAGGCGAAGATGCTTGCCTTGCCGCGATGGTTCCGACCTTGGCTGAAACCGCTGAGCGCGCCTTGCTGATCGTCGGCGCACTTCCCGATGTGGTCGAAGATCAGGCGCTGGCACTCCTTTCCGCCATGGGCATAACGACCGTCCGCTGCCTGCCCGCCCGCCGCGCCGCCGATGCGCCGCAGGTTGGCCCGAACACGGTCTTTGCCCTTGTGCAGCCCTTCCTCGGAGATACGCACGCCGCCCTTCTGCGCCGTGGCGCCCGCCATATTGCAGCCCCCTTCCCCTTCGGCGCCGAGGGCACCACGCTATGGCTGCAAGCCATCGCCACAGAGTTTGGCGTGCCGCAGCAGATCTTCGATGCCGTCACCGCCGCCCCCCGCGCGCGCGCCGAAAAGGCCATCGCGGCGGCCAGCGCAACCCTTGCCGGCAAGTCGATCTTCTTCTTCCCCGACAGTCAGCTGGAAATCCCACTTGCGCGCTTTTTGACGCGCGAGTGCGGCATGACCGCGATCGAGGTCGGCACCCCCTTCTTGCACCGCGACCTGCTTTTTCCCGAACTGGCGCTGCTCGCCGAAGGCCCGGTGATCTCTGAGGGCCAGGACGTCGACAAACAACTTGACCGCGCCCGCGCTGCCCGAGCCGATCTTACAGTCTGCGGCCTTGGTCTTGCCAACCCGCTCGAGGCCGAAGGGATGGCCACCAAATGGGCAATCGAACTGGTCTTTACGCCGGTGCATTTTTACGAACAAGCCGGTGATCTGGCCGCCCTGTTCGCCCGCCCCCTGCGCCGCCGCGCCCTGCTGGCCCCGCTCGCTCCCCGCAGGGAGGCCGCAGAATGAAGCTGACATTGTGGACATATGAAGGCCCGCCGCATGTCGGCGCGATGCGCGTCGCCACCGGCATGAAGGGCCTGCACTACGTCTTGCATGCCCCGCAGGGCGACACCTACGCTGACCTTTTGTTCACCATGATCGAACGCCGCGACCATCGCCCGCCGGTCACCTATACCACTTTTCAGGCCCGCGATCTTGGCGGCGACACTGCCACCCTGTTCAAAACCGCCTGCAAGGATGCCGTTGACCGCTTTGCCCCCGAGGCGCTGATCGTCGGGGCCTCTTGCACCGCCGAACTCATTCAGGATGATCCCGCCGGCCTTGCCGCCAGCATGGCGCTTGGCATTCCGGTCATTCCGCTTGATCTGCCCAGCTATCAGCGCAAAGAAGGCTTCGGCACGGATGAGACCTTCCTGCAAATCGTCCGCCATCTGGCAAAACCCATTGCGAAAAACGCTCAGATCACCGCCAATCTGATCGGCCCCACCGCGCTCGGCTTTCGCCACCGCGATGATATCGTAGAGCTTACCCGCCTGCTGGCCGACATGGGCATTGGCGTCAACGTCGTGGCCCCCATGGGTGCCCGCCCCGCCGACATCGCCCGTCTGGGGGCCGCACATTTCAACGTGCTGATGTACCCCGAACACGCCGAATCCGCCGCGCGCTGGCTGGAAACCGCGTTCCAGCAACCCTACACCAAATCCGTGCCAATCGGCGTTGGTGCCACGCATGACTTTCTGGCCGAAGTGGCCGCGATCACCGGCCTGCCCCTGAAATCCGACACCGCGCGCCTGCGTCTGCCGTGGTGGACCCGCTCGGTCGACAGCACCTACCTGACCGGCAAACGGGTCTTCATCTTCGGAGATGGAACCCACGTGGCCGCCGCCGCCCGCATCGCCCGCGATGAGATGGGCTTCGACGTGGTCGGGCTTGGCTGTTTTAACCGCGAAATGGCCCGCCCGATCCGCGCCCTTGCCCGCGACTTCGGCGTCGAGGCCCTGATCACCGACGACTATCTTGAGGTAGAGGCCGCCATCGCCACCCTGCACCCCGAGATGATCCTTGGCACTCAGATGGAGCGTCATATCGGCAAACGCCTTGGCATCCCCTGCGCCGTGATCTCGGCCCCGGTACATGTACAGGATTTCCCCGCCCGCTATTCGCCGCAAATGGGCTGGGAAGGCGCAAATGTCATCTTCGACACTTGGGTGCATCCTCTGGTGATGGGGCTGGAAGAACATCTTCTGCACATGTTCCGCGATGATTTCGAATTCCATGACGCGGCCGGTGCCTCGCATCATGGCGGCCAACACGTCGCCCGCCCGGTCCACGATGATGCCGCCCCTGCGGCCGCGAGCGACGGGGGCTCGATGCCCCCTTCGCGCGCCGCCGTGCTGGAAAACGGCCAGATCATCTGGCTGTCAGACGCCGAAAACGAATTGAAAAAGATCCCGTTCTTTGTGCGCGGCAAGGCCCGCCGCAACACCGAGAAATACGCCGAAGGCAAAGGCGTCACTGCGATTTCGGTGGAAACCCTCTACGAAGCAAAGGCCCATTATGCGCGTTGACAGCCCCCTCACCGGCACGCGGGTCGGCTACAACATCGTTGTGGTTACGCTGGATCAGCACGCAGCAGGCCCCGCCGCCCGAATTGCCCCGCGTCTGGCACGCGACTTCCCCGGCCTCAGCATCTCGATCCACGCCGCCGCCGAATGGGCAGAAAACCCCGCTGCCCTTGCGCGCTGCAAACTGGCGCTGCAAACCGCCGACATCATCGTCGCCAATCTGATCTTCATTGAAGAACACATCAACGCCATCCTGCCCGACCTTGTCGCCGCCCGCCCCCGTGTCGATGCCTTTGTCGGACTGATTGCCGATAGTGCCATCGTCAAGCTGACAAAGATGGGCGATCTGGATATGGCCAAACCTGCCTCGGCGGCGATGGCGCTTTTGAAAAAGCTGAAACCCACGGCAAAAACCAGCGCCAATTCCGGCGAAAAGCAGATGTCGATGCTGCGCCGCCTGCCCAAGATCCTGCGCTGGATACCTGGCAAGGCTCAGGACCTGCGGGCGTGGTTCTTGTCGATGCAGTATTGGCTGGGCGGATCGGACGACAATATCGAACAGATGGTGCGCTTTCTGATCAGCCGCTATTCCACCCGCAAAGACTGGCGCGGCACCGCGCACAAAGCCCCGGTCGATTACCCCGATGTGGGCCTCTATCACCCGCGCCTCAAAGGCCGCATCACGACCGATCTGGCCCAGCTGCCGCGCCCTGCCGGGGCCACCGCCACCGTGGGCCTGCTAATGCTGCGCTCTTACGTGCTGGCCTCGGACACCGCGCATTACGATGCTGTGATCGCCGCTTTCGAGGCGCGCGGCATCGCCTGCATCCCGGCCTTTGCCGGGGGTTTGGACGGCCGCCCCGCCATTAACACCTATTTCCAGACCGCCCACGGCACCACCGTCGACGCCATGGTGTCGCTGACCGGTTTCAGCCTTGTCGGTGGCCCGGCCTATAACGACAGCCCCGCCGCTGTGGCCGCTCTGTCCGCGCTGGATGTGCCCTACATCGCCGCCCACCCGCTAGAGTTTCAGACCCTTGGTCAATGGGCGAACGCAGGCCAAGGCCTTGGCCCTATCGAGACCACCATGCTGATCGCCCTGCCCGAGATTGACGGCGCGACCAACCCGACCGTCTTTGCGGGCCGCCATGGGCTGGATGGGTGCCAGGGCTGCGCCCACATGTGCACAGGCGCGTCGGACAGCCGCGCCATGTCGCCCTGCACCGAGCGTGTTGCCTCGCTAACCGAAAAGACCTTGCGGCTGGCGAAACTGCGTCAAACCCGCAATGGCGACAAAAAGGTTGGCATTGTGCTGTTCGGCTTTCCGCCAAATGCCGGGGCTGCCGGAACCGCCGCTTATCTGTCGGTGTTTGAAAGCCTGCACAACACCCTGACCGCGATGAAGGCCGATGGCTATACGCTGGACGTCCCCGCCACTGTTGACGATCTGCGCGCTGCTGTTCTGGGCGGCAATGCGGCGATGTACGGCCAGCCCGCCAACGTGGCGGCCTTTGTCGATGCCGACACCATCGTGCGCCAAACGACCTACCTGAAAGAGGTCGAAGCCGTCTGGGGCCCTGCCCCCGGCAAAGTGCAATCCGATGGCCGCCGCCTGTTCGTGCTGGGCCAGCAGTTCGGCAATATCTTTGTCGGCCTGCAGCCCACCTTCGGCTATGAAGGCGACCCGATGCGCCTGCTGTTTGAACGCGGCTTTGCCCCCACCCATGCCTTCGTGCAGTTCTATCTGTGGCTGCGCAACACCTACCGCGCCGACGCTTTGCTGCATTTCGGCATGCACGGCGCGCTGGAATTCATGCCCGGCAAACAGGCTGGCATGGGTGCGCGCGACTGGCCGGATCGGCTGATTGGCGAGGTGCCCAACATCTACCTCTATGCCGCCAACAACCCCTCAGAAGCCACCCTTGCCAAACGACGCAGCAATGCGGTGACGATCACCCACCTGACGCCACCCTTGGCACAAGCCGGGCTTTACAAGGGCTTGGTCGATCTGAAAGACAGCCTCACCCGGTGGCGCAGCCTGCTGCCAACCGCACCCGAACGCGCAGAGCTGGAGGCACTGATCGCCGAACAGGCCGCCGCCGTCGATATGGCCGGCCACGCCCCCGCCGCACTGTGGCTAAAACTGCTAGAAGCCGAGGCCGCGCTGATCCCCGACGGCCTCCATGTCGTGGGCCGCCCGATGAGTGCCGCCGCCCGAGCCGACTATCTTGACCTTTTGCCGCCAATGGACGCCGAAGAGCGCGCTCGCATTGACGCGCACCTGCAGCAAGACACTGAAATTCCGGGCATTCTGCGCGCCCTGTCCGCCCGCTTCATTGCGCCGGTTCCGGGTGGCGATCTGATCCGCAGCCCGCAAATCCTGCCCACCGGGCGCAATATCCACGCCTTTGATCCGTTCCGCATGCCCACCGAATTCGCGCTGCGCGACGGGGCTGCACAGGCCGACCGCCTGCTGGCCGCCCACCCCACCTTGCCACGTTCGATTGCGCTGGTGCTGTGGGGATCGGACAACATCAAATCCGATGGCGGCCCAGTGGGCCAAGCCTTGGCCCTGATGGGCGCGCGGCCGCGCTTTGACAGTTATGGACGCCTGTGTGGGGCCGATCTTATCCCGCTTGCGCAACTCGGCCGCCCGCGCATCGACGTTCTGATGACCCTGTCGGGCATCTTCCGCGATCTTCTGCCCTTACAAACCAAAATGCTGGCCGAAGCCGCCTATAAATGCGCCACCGCGGATGAACCGCTGGCGCAGAACTTTATCCGCGCCCACGCGTTGGCCTATGCCGAGCAGATGGGCGTCGATATGGAAACCGCATCGCTGCGCGTGTTCTCGAATGCCGAAGGGGCCTATGGCTCGAACGTCAACCAACTGGTCGACAGCTCTGCCTTCGGGGTCGAGGACGAGTTGGCCGACGCCTACGAGGCGCGCAAATCCTTTGCCTATGGCCGCGATGGCAAGGCGGTCAAGAATGCCGCGATGCTGCAAAAAGCGCTTAAAAATGTCGATCTTGCCTATCAGAACCTTGAATCGGTCGAGTTGGGTGTCACGTCCGTGGACCACTACTTTGATACGCTGGGTGGCATCGCCCGCGCCGTCAAACGCCAGCGCGGCAGCGATACTCCGGTCTACATCAGCGACCAGACCCGTGGCACCGGAAAAATCCGCACCCTGCGCGACCAGATCGCACTGGAAAGCCGCGCGCGCACGCTGAACCCGAAGTTCTATGAGGGTCTTTTAAAGCATGGAGCCGAAGGCGTCCGACAGATCGAGGCGCATGTCACCAACACCATGGGCTGGTCAGCCACCGCCGAGGCTGTCGAGCCTTGGGTCTATCAGCGCCTCTCGGAAACCTTCGTACTGGACGAGGCGATGCGCAAGCGTCTGGCCAGCCTGAACCCGGTGGCCTCGGCCCGCATGGCCAACCGCCTGATCGAGGCATCTGAACGGTCGTACTGGTCGCCCGATGCCGCCACGCTGGCCGCCCTGCAAGGGGCTGCCGATGAACTGGAAGACCGCCTGGAAGGGATCGCCGCAGAATGAACGCGCTGACCCAACCCACAACCGAAAGAGGCCACCCATGAGCCTGGACCATATCCCCAATCTGCGTGGCCTTGATGGCGACGGCTCGGTGCAAGTGCATCTGGACCCCGAAACAAAGATCGAAGGTGCCAAGGTGTTTTCGGTCTATGGCAAAGGCGGGATTGGCAAATCCACCACCTCCTCGAACCTCTCGGCGGCGTTTTCGATGATGGGCAAGCGGGTGTTGCAGATCGGCTGCGACCCCAAACATGACAGCACCTTCACCCTGACGGGCCGCCTGCAGGCAACGGTGATCGACATCCTGAAAGACGTCGATTTCCATGCCGAAGAACTGCGCCCCGAAGACTATGTTGCCATCGGCTTTAACGGCGTGAAATGCGTCGAGGCGGGCGGCCCCCCGGCAGGCACCGGCTGTGGTGGCTATGTCGTGGGGCAAACGGTGAAACTGCTGAAACAGCATCACCTGCTGGAAGACACCGATGTGGTGATCTTTGATGTGCTGGGCGACGTGGTCTGTGGCGGTTTTGCAGCCCCTCTGCAACACGCAGACCGGGCGGTGATCGTGACCGCCAATGATTTTGACAGCATCTACGCGATGAACCGTATCATCGCCGCCGTGCAGGCCAAGTCCGGCAATTACAAGGTACGCCTTGCCGGTTGTGTCGCCAACCGGTCGCGCGAAACCGACGAGGTTGATCGCTACTGCAACCGGGTCGGCTTTAACCGTCTGGCACATATGCCCGATATCGACGCCATCCGCCGCTCTCGCCTGAAGAAAAAGACGCTGTTCGAGATGGATGACAGCGAAGACATCGTGATGGCCCGCGCTGAATACATGCGTTTGGCCGATACGCTTTGGCGTTCGGTGAATGGGACCGGATCGACCCCTGCCCCGCTGCCAGACCGTGAAATCTTTGAACTGCTGGGGTTCGACTGATGGCTGACTACGCTGCAACCCGCGACCGCGTCGAAGATTACTTCGACCGCTCTGCCACCAAGGTGTGGGAACGTCTGACCTCTGACGCGCCCGTCTCGCGCATCCGCCAGACCGTGCGCGAAGGTCGCGACAAGATGCGCGCACTGATGCTGGGGCAGTTGCCCGCCGATTTGCGCGGGGCACGGGTACTGGATGCAGGCTGCGGCGCGGGCCAGATGACGGCAGAGTTGGCAGCACGCGGCGCCGATGTGGTGGCCGTGGATATCTCTCCCGCCCTGGTCAAGATCGCTGAAGCCCGGCTTCCGGCAGACCACGCCCATCGCGTCCGCTTTGCCAGCGGCGACATGACCGCCGATCATGGCCGGTTTGACTATGTTCTGGCGATGGACAGCCTGATTTATTACGGCACCGACGATATCACCGCCGCCCTGCACCGTCTGGGCCAGCGCACGGATCAGGCCGTGGTGTTCACCGTGGCCCCGAAAACGGCCTTTCTGATGACGTTCTGGACTATGGGGAAAATGTTTCCCCGCGCCGACCGCAGCCCCACCATGGTGCCGCATGCCTTCACCACCCTGTACCACGCAACCGAAGGCAGGCTTGCCAAAATCGACCGCGTCTCACGCGGGTTCTACATCTCGGAATGTCTGGAGTACCGGCCGTGATTTTCTTCAAATCAAAGCATGTTCAACAGCTTGACACCAAATGGATGCCGTTTGCCGACGCTGCATCTGATGGCTTAAGCTTGCTGCAATTGCTGCGACTGGGGCTGTTTCAGGTATCGGTGGGCATGGCGACAGTGCTGCTGCTGGGCACGCTGAACCGCGTGATGATTGTCGAGTTGTCAGTGCCCGCTTCAGTGGTGGCGCTGATGATCGCGCTGCCCGTCGTGTCCGCGCCGTTCCGCGCGCTGCTTGGCCATAAAAGCGATAATCACAAAAGCTGGATCGGATGGAAGCGTATCCCTTATCTGTGGTTCGGTTCACTCTGGCAAATGGGCGGCCTTGCGATCATGCCGTTTGCGCTGATCGTTTTGTCGGGCGACCAGATTCACGGGCCCGCATGGGCAGGTGAGGCACTGGCAGCGCTTGCCTTTCTGATGACGGGCGTCGGTATGCACATGACACAAACCGCGGGTTTGGCACTGGCATCGGACCGCGCCTCGGATGAAACCCGCCCGCGCGTGGTGGCGTTGCTTTATGTGATGTTCCTGATGGGCATGGCGGTTTCGGCAGTGGTGCTTGGCCTGTTGCTGCGCGACTTTGACCAGATCCGGTTGATCCGCGTGGTGCAAGGCTGCGGCGTGGCCACCATGGTTCTCAACCTGATCGCGCTGTGGAAGCAGGAAAAGGTCAAGCCGATGACCAAGGAACAGATGGCCGAGACCCGGCCGATCTTTCACGAAGGTTGGCGCGATCTGATGGCGGGCGGCACGGCGGGGCGGTTGTTGCTGGTCGTCATGCTGGGCACCATGGGCTTTCAGATGCAAGACGTGCTGCTGGAACCCTACGGCGCCGAGATCCTGGGCCTGTCGGTTGGCTCTACCACGTGGCTGACCGCCTGCAACGCCATTGGCGCGCTGGTGGGCTTTGTATTGGCCGGGCGTTGGATGACCAATGGTCAGGACATGTTCCGCATGTCGGCGCGCGGACTGCTGGTGGGGGTGGTGGCCTTCTTGCTGGTGATCTTTGCCGCCCCCTTGCACTCGACCGTTATGTTCTACCTCGGCGCTTGGGGCATTGGTCTTGGCGCAGGCCTGTTTGCCGTCTCAACCTTGACAGCAGCGATGGCGCTGCCCGAACAGGGTATGGCGGGCCGTGGGTTGGTTCTGGGGGCGTGGGGGGCCGCACAAGCCACCGCCGCCGGCCTGTCCATCGCAGTAGGAGGCGGTTTGCGCGATAGCGTCGGCGCCTATGCAATGCATGGCGGCTTCGGCCCGGTTTTTGCCGCCCCGGCCTTTGGCTATGGCATGGTTTACCTGACTGAAATCACCGTTCTTTTTGCCACTCTGATCGCATTGGCTCCGCTGGTGCGCGTCACACTTTTCACCCAACAAACCCAATCATCCGACACCGCCCGCATGGGCCTTGTCGACTTTCCCAACTGATCCCGGAGGATACCAAAATGCTGGGCACGACTTTCTTTGGAAACTTCGATCTTGCCTCTCTGGCGATCTGGCTCTTCTGGGGCTTTTTTGCCTTGCTGGTCTACTATCTACAAACCGAAAA
>JBAVTI010000450.1:0-4331 GCA_049696055.1 Paracoccaceae bacterium
CCGAAAGTCGCGGCCAGGCGGTTTTGATGGCCAACCCCGAAATCCTACATGCATCGGGTCAGTTCCGTGAACACGAAGAGGCAAGCCCAAACCTGCCCGGAGTATCCGCCGTGATCCGTCGTCCACGCGCGGTGACCGTACGGTTTATGAATGCCGATGGTGCGATCGAGGATCGGGATTTCGTGAACCTGTGGGCAACCAGCGTGCAGCACCAGATCGACCATCTGAACGGGAAAATGTATTTCGATCACTTATCGGCGCTTAAACGTAAGATGCTGATATCAAAATCAGAAAAGCATAAATTTAGAAAATGAAAAACCATCCCGCTTCTAAAATGAAAATCGTTTTCATGGGAACGCCGGAATTTTCGGTGCCGATCCTGAATGCCCTTGCCGCCGCCCATGATATCGTCTGCGTCTACAGCCAACCACCGCGCCCATCGGGCCGTGGTCAGCAGCCCCGTCCCAGCCCGGTGCAAGGCCGTGCCGCAGAGTTGGGACTGATGACGCGCCATCCCATCAGCCTGCGGACGCCCGAAGCTTTGGCCGATTTTCAGGCCTTGAACGCTGATATCGCTGTCGTTGTCGCCTATGGGCTTATCTTGCCGCAGACCATTCTGGATGCGCCGAAACGTGGGTGCCTGAATATCCACGCTTCGCTGTTGCCGCGCTGGCGGGGGGCCGCGCCGATCCACCGCGCCATCATGGCGGGGGATACTGAAACCGGGGTTTGCATCATGCAGATGACAGCTGGGTTAGACACTGGCCCGGTGTTACTGCGGGCGGCGACGCCTATTGAACCCGATGATACCACCGCCGATCTGCATGACCGGCTATCAGAATTGGGTGCCAATCTGATCGTTCAGGCACTGGCAGGTTTGCCCACGCTGGTGCCCGAGCCACAACCGGACCTTGGCATAACCTATGCGCAAAAGATCGACAAAGCCGAGGCACGTATTGATTGGGCGCGCCCCGCTGCCGAGGTTGACCGACAAATTCGCGGCCTGTCGCCGTTTCCGGGTGCGTGGTGCGAGATTGCTGGCGAAAGGGTTAAACTGCTGCGCTCGCGGCTTGCCGACGGTACTGGTGCGCCGGGGCAGGTGTTGCACGGCTTTACAGTTGCCTGTGGGACCGGGGCGGTAGAAATCACCTTGGCCCAGCGCAACGCCAAGCGCCCGATGGCGGTGTCAGAACTGTTGCGGGGTATGGT
Organism: Paracoccaceae bacterium; assembly: GCA_049696055.1. Taxonomy (GTDB): domain Bacteria; phylum Pseudomonadota; class Alphaproteobacteria; order Rhodobacterales; family Rhodobacteraceae; genus JBAVTI01. Next base: position 1,210 of record JBAVTI010000450.1, read on the forward strand.
TTTGCCGGATCAACTTAGCTGATCCGGACGGAAACTGGCAGTGGCAAATAGGAATTGCCTTCCTCGACCCAAGAGGCTTGTCGTCTCGGAAACCCGGTGTTGGTCGTGATTGCAATGGCCATTCACAAAGCGGCTTTGTGCCCCCATATTGCGCACAGCTAAGGAGGCTGTTCATGCCCATGCTTTTGTTGATCGTTATCATCGGCGCTGCGGCCGGTTTTCTGGCGACGCGGATGATGAAGGTTCAAACCGACGTGCCAACAACGATAGTGATCGGCATCGTTGGCTCCGTCATTGGATGGGCGCTTTTGCGGATGCTGGTCGCCATGACCGGGTTTGTCGCAATGTTCGTGGGCGGTGTCTTGGGGGCTATGGCACTGATTTGGTTGTGGAAAACCTACGTCAGTCGTTAAGGCGTTTGACGGCATCCTTTAATCTGAACCCTTTGCCGCCAGCAATTTGCCACAACATTTGCCCCTGCCATGCCGCAAACAATATGGCAGCCGTCTCCTGCCCCCGCACGCCACTGCCCAAGCGCACCGCTAACGCGGACTCCACCCTGTTGCGCCAATTCAGCGCACGCTGACGCAATGCTGCATCGCGGAAATCGACCGCAAGCAGGGTGATGTCAACTGCGTCCGGGCAACTTGCGGCCAGCGATTTCATCAGGGTCTGCGCACCTTTGGCCTGCATTGGCGCTTCGGCTTCGGCGCGGATGATCGCGGCATCAAGCTGATCCCAAGCCGCCAAAAGCGCTGCCCGCAGCATCAACTCGCGCGTTTTGAAACGCTGAACCAATGTGGGTGCCGCAAGGCCGGTGGCGCGCGCGACCGAAGCAAACGCAACCGCCTTGTCCCCCCCAGCCACCAGCAACTGGCGAATGGCGGCATGGACATCGGCATCAGGAATGGTTTTCAAACGCGCCATAGGTACATGGTAAACGAACATTCGTTTATGGAAAGAAGTTTATTATGCGCTCAATTTCGATCCGAATTACACTATACCCGCGCCGTCTTGAATGGGGCCATCCCGGCGCGTGCCAATTCGTCGGCGCGTTCATTCTCAGCATGACCCGCATGGCCCTTGATCCATTTCCAGACCACCTTGTGTCGCGCCTGTGCCGCATCAAGCCGTTGCCACAGATCAACATTCTTGACAGGAGGCCCGCCCGCCGTGCGCCAGCCTTTGCGCTTCCACGCCGCCATCCATTCCGTGATGCCATTTTTCACATAGGCGCTGTCGGTGACAATGGTAATCTCGGATGGTTTCAGCAGCGCCTCAAGCGCCGAAATCGCCGCCATCAACTCCATCCGGTTGTTGGTGGTATCGGCTTCACCGCCCGAAAGCGTGCGCTCTTTGACCACCGCCGTGCCATCCCGCGCCAGCATTAAAACGCCCCATCCGCCGGGGCCGGGGTTGCCGGAACACGCGCCATCCGTATATGCGAAAAGATCGGCCACTACGCGCGCTCGAACGCCAGACGCGCACCCAAAGCCGCAAACGAGGCGGCAAAGGCCCGGCGCATCCATGTCAACACTCTGGGGCTCGACAGCAGCGCCTGACGGCTTTGCGCCGCCAGCACCACGTAAAGCACAAAGGTAAGAAACGTCATTGCGGTGAAACCAAAGCCAAGCTCCAGCAACAATCCGGTAGCGCCTTCCGATCCGGCAGGCACGAACTGCGGCAGGAACGCCACGAAAAACAACGGAAGCTTGGGGTTCAGCAGGTTCAAAACGATCCCGCGCCACACGATCCTGCCGGGGCTGCCCGTTTCAACCGCTCCAATCTCCAGCCCGCCGGTTCCCCGCAACGTGGCCCAAGCCATCCAAAGCAGATAGGCCACACCGGCAAACTTGATGGTCTGGAACAAAACCGCCGAGGCATGCAAAATCGCCGCCAGCCCAGCCATTGCAAAGATCAGGTGCAGGGCGGTAACGATGGTGCAGCCAAGCGCCGCCAAAAGCCCGGCCCGCGCGCCCCCGCTTAGGGTCATCGACAGGGTATAAACCACACCGATCCCCGGCGAAACGCAAACGATGAAGGCGGTCAACAGAAACTCGGGCGACATCACACTCTCCTAGGCGGGGTCGCGCAGCACGCGCGGCACCTTGAACTCTACATTTTCTTTCGCGGTTTCCACAAGTTGCACCGTGGTGTCATAGCGGGCGCGGAAGGCGTCGATGACCTCGTTCACCAGCACTTCGGGCGCAGATGCCCCTGCAGTAATGCCGACCGAAGTAATTCCCTCAAGTGCGCGCCAATCAATATCGGCGCTGCGCTGTACCAGTTGGGCGTAGGCACAGCCCGCAGCCCGCCCTACCTCGACCAGACGTTGCGAATTGGATGAATTGGGCGCCCCGATCACCAACAACGCGTCGATCCGTGGCGCAATCGCCTTGACGCTCGCCTGTCGATTGGTGGTGGCATAGCAGATATCTTCTTTGTGCGGCCCAATGATATCTGGAAAACGGGCTTGCAGGGCGGCGATGACGTCTGCGGTATCATCGACCGATAGCGTGGTCTGTGTGATGAACGCAAGCCGCGTCGCATCCCGCACTAAAAGTTTCGCCACATCGTCGGCAGTTTCCACCAGCAGCACTTCGCCTGCGGGCAATTGCCCCATGGTGCCGATGGTTTCGGGGTGACCGGCATGGCCAATCATCACCATTTGCAGCCCCGCCTCATGGTGGCGCTCGGCCTCGATATGCACTTTGGAAACCAAGGGGCAGGTGGCATCGACAAAGATCATTTCGCGCCGCGCAGCCTCGGCAGGAATCGCTTTGGGCACGCCATGCGCCGAAAAGATCACCGGACGATCGGTAGGCACCTCGTCCAGCTCCTCGACAAACACCGCGCCAAGCGCCTTCAACGCATCGACCACAAATTTGTTATGGACGATTTCGTGGCGCACAAAGACCGGCGCGCCCCACTTTTGCAGCGCCAACTCGACGATCTTGATCGCACGGTCAACGCCGGCGCAAAAGCCGCGCGGGGCCGCAAGGTAAAGGGTAAGGGGCGGCTTTGTCATCGGCAAATTCCGTTCGCAAGCGTGGCGTCAGAGGTAAGTCGCGCGGCCCCATAGGTCCAGCCCTAACCGATCATTTGTGCCGTGGCCAAGCCCT
>JBAVTI010000451.1:0-1775 GCA_049696055.1 Paracoccaceae bacterium
CGCGACCGCGTCGCAAGTTTCGTCAACCGTGCCCGCGAGCTGCCCCATATCGAGGTCACCACCGGCGGCGAAACCATGGCCAACGGCTTTTACTACAAACCCACCGTCATCGCCGGCGCGCAACAAACCGACGAAATCGTGCGCCGCGAAGTGTTCGGCCCCGTCGTCTCGATCACCCCGTTCACCGATCCCGAAGACGCCATCACTTGGGCCAACGACAGCGATTATGGCCTGGCCTCCAGCGTCTGGACCCGTGATGTCGGCCGCGCCATGTCTACCGCCGCCGGGCTTCGCTACGGCTGTACATGGGTCAATACCCACTTCATGCTGGTCAACGAAATGCCTCACGGCGGCCTGAAACAATCGGGCTACGGCAAGGATCTCAGCACCTACGCGCTCGAAGATTACACCGTGGTCCGGCACGTCATGGTAAAACACGGATAGGATAAGGGCGGGATATCATTCCCGCCCTTTTGTCTGCCTTCAATAGATCAGCCCGTCGTAGATCCCGAACGCGCCCTCGCGGTCGGCCAATCGGTCGCCGGTCCCACTATCACGCGCATAGGCGGCAACGGCATTATACGTTCCCGGCCCAAATGAGCCATCAATCCCGCTGCGGTAATAGCCCATGCGCGCCAACCGCCGCTGAATGGCCCGCCGCTCTTCGGCGCTATAGGCGTTGAACGCCACCGCCGCAGGGGTGCGATAAATACTGTTGGCAGGCGTATAGTTGCTCTGCACCACATGGCGCGGGTAAACCGGGGCGGGCTGCACATATTGCGGCTGCACATATTGCTGCACCGGGGCTTTCTTGCGGGTTTCCTTGATCAGCGCTTGCACCAGCAATGCCGCCGCAACCCCTTCCAGAAACTTGCGTTCGTTCTTGCCAAGGGCTTGCGCGGGGGAAACGGCAGTCAGCGCAAGGCTAAGCGCGGTAATGGCGGTGATGGCGGTCTTTTTGACAGATGGCAGCATGTCATGGTCCTTTCGGGGTCAAGCATCTCTGCCCCAAACCTGTGCCCCATGACCATGCTATGCAAATTCAGCCGGTTGTTATCCGATATCAGACCCGCCCGCGCCTACTTTCCCGCGATGCCAAAGATCCGTTTGAACACCGTGCCGCCAAGGAATTTGTTGAACACCACGAAATAGCCGATCACCAAGGCAAACAGCACCAGCGCAGGCGCGCCGTTCAACTCGAAACCGGCTTCGGTGGTGTCGCCGGTGAACTTGGCAATGGCATAACCGCCGACCAGAAACACCAAAAGGAAATCCAGAATTCCCGCCACGATCCGTTTCCACATCGGGGCCTCTACGCTATCGGTTGCCATCTGATTATTCCTTCCAGTGCCAAAAAATAGGGCGCAAATCTCCCCTGCAACTCGAAATCCTTAACGGCAAAGCCTACGCGCCAACGTATGGCGCAAAGCCATACATTAAACATACGTCTGCCATATCCAAAAATTCAAGCAAAACAGCGCGGTTAACCCTGCGGGCGCTCTACCGCTTGCCGCGCCGCCGCCCCCCCGGCCCAGCGGCCCGTTGCAAGGCATCCGGTGATCAGATATCCCCCGGTCGGCGCCTCCCAATCCAGCATCTCGCCACAAGCGTAAACCCCCGGAATTGCACGTAATTCCAGATCTTCAGTCAGGCTTTCGCGCGCAATCCCGCCCGCCACCGATATCGCCTCATCCATTGGCCGCGGGCCAATCAGCCGGATCGGCAGCGCCTTTACGGCCTGAATCAGCGGCAAACCCCGGCCAAACTCTTGTACC